>NZ_CP015510.2:1501355-1801626 GCF_001931755.2 Wolbachia endosymbiont of Folsomia candida | reverse complement strand
GATCATTTTATTTCAAGAAGGTGAAAAAATTGTAAACTTCGCTTGTCGTCTAGGGTTAGAGCGTGCTGTTAAAAATAATTGTATATTCCACCTAAATAAGATGTTAAATTTATTGGGAAATAAGTAAAGTATTAATATAAATATAACTAATCTAGTATGGATTACTGAAGTAAATTTATGACTATATTAAGTAATTTAAATTATCATGTCATATTCGGCATTGAGTTAGAATTTTATATTGAAGGAATAGAAGAAGATTTATTCCTAAATAGCATTGGAGATAAAATTGTTTCACTTGGATTTTCTTGTGAGAGAGAAAGTTCTATACATCAATATGAGGTGAAAAGTGGTTGTTATAATAATCGCAACAATTTAACTAAGCATTTTGAGCTAGTAAAAGGATTGCTTTCTGAGATAGTACAAAAACTTGGTGGTAGTATCTCTTTTAAAGCAAAACCCTATTTGGATAGAGCAGGCAGCGCATTAAATGTGCATGTTAACTTAGTTGATTCAAACAACAATAATTTATTTTATAGCGATGAACATAAATATAGTGATTACCTACTTCATAGTATTGGCGGATTATGTGCAATGATGAAAAAACATATGTCAGTTTTTGCTCCAAACGATGATTCTTATTTAAGGTTTCAATATCCAGATATTCACACTCCAACTACAGTGAGCTGGGGCGTAAATAACAGAACTGCTGCGATAAGAATACCTGATTTTGCTGGCAATTTTGAGAAATGTCGCTTAGAACATCGTGTTCCTGGAGCAGATTGTAATCTTGAAAAAGTCCTTGAAGCAATAATTGAAGGCATAATTTTTGGTATAGAGAATAAAATTGCCCCACCAAGCAGAATATACGGGGTTGCATCTGATCCTCAATATAAAATGGAGAAACTACCATTGGATATTATATCAAATCAATAAATTGTAAGAATATTAGCTTTGTGTAGTGTATCTCATGTTTTACTCTTTGAATTTAAATACTTAATTATTGTATATAATTTTTAATATTACGAGTTTATCAGAGTTCTACTCTTGACATAGCATAGTATTATAATTAATACTTAAATAGATTTGCTTAAATTTATTGTTAACAATTAGGATTGAATATGTTTATTTCTGAAGTATTTGCAGCAGATGCGGCTAGTAATGCATCGAGCGTTGGTGCATCTTTTGCTAGCTTTATTCCATTGGTTTTAATATTTGCAGTGTTTTATTTTCTTATTATTCGACCACAGCATAAAAAGCTGAAAGAACACAAAAAAATTATAGATCAAATAAAACGTGGTGATATGGTCATTACCTCTGGTGGTATAGTAGGTGAAGTTATCAAGGTTGATGAAATAAATGCACAATTCGTAATAGAGATATCACCGAAAGTTGAAATAAAAGTTCTAAAATCTGCTATATCTGAAGTCTTAAATAAAAATGCAAACCAGTCCCAAAAACCAACAAGCACTCCTGTTGAAAAAGATAAAACAGAAAAGGATAATAAAAAAAACAAAGGTAAGCAAGTAGGCGGTGCAAAGGAAAAAGACAATAAAGGAAAGAAGGCTTCATAACTTAAAAATTCTTGTTTGGTGCTTTATTTGTGTGTGGAATATTAGGTGTAGTTAGTAATGGTGATTCAGTAGTACAAACTTTATTGACTGGATTACAGAAGTTGGAGTATAGAGGTTATGATTCTGCAGGCATAGCCATCATAAATAAGGAAGGTGAAATAGAAGTTAAAAAATCAGAAGGTAGAGTTGAAAAGCTCTGCAGGATCATAAATGATAGCAAAATATCCAGCAGCACAATTGGCATAGCCCATACTCGCTGGGCTACACATGGTGTCCCAACTCTTAAAAACGCTCATCCAATTCATACAAATAAGGTTGTTGTTGCTCACAATGGCATAATTGAAAATTATAACTTACTAAAAAAGGATCTAGAAGAGAGAGGAATCCTTTTTAATACTGATACTGATACTGAAGTTATACCAAACATATTGACTTTATATCTGAGTGAAGGATTGTCTCCCATTGATGCTTTGTTCAAGTGTTTGAATAATCTACACGGCTCATTTGCTTTAGTTTTATTGTTTGCAGAATATCCAGACACTTTATTTGTTGCAAAAAGAAATTTACCTTTAGCAATAGGTTATAACTGTGGTGCGGTGTTTGCTGCATCCGACTCTAATACCCTAAGTTCATTTGTGGAAAGAGTATCGCATTTGGAAAATGGTGATATTGCAGTAATAAAATTTGGTGAGGTTGAAATATACAATAATGGTATACAGGTTGAACGTAGCATAGAGAGTAATAGTCTGAACAATTTTTTAATCAGCAAAAATGGTTACTCTAGCTTTATGCTAAAAGAAATTTTCGATCAGCCATGTGCTTTAAATAACACGATAAATCAATTTTACAAAAAATATAAATCTGTTCTATTTGAAAACAAGGAATTATTTTCTGAACTTTCTCATATTACTATAATTGGATGCGGTTCATCTTATTTTGCTGGACTAATAGCTAAATATTGGCTGGAGAGTATAGCTCGCATTCGTGTCCATTTAGAAATTTCATCGGAGTTTAGGTACAGTAATGCTCACTTGGAGAAAGGAGGTGTTGGGTTATTTCTTTCTCAATCTGGAGAAACTGCAGATACTATGGAGGCATTACGTTACGCGAAATCACAAGGGCAAACTATTATCAGTATAACTAACACGCCCAGTAGTAGTATAGAAAAAATATCAGATATTGTATTACATACTCTGGCTGGACCAGAAATTGGTGTTGCCTCAACAAAAACATTCTCAAGCCAGCTCGCTATTTTAATGTGCTTTGCAGTTGAGCTTGCAAAGATAAAAGGTGTCTTAAATGAAAACAATTTAAAGCAATTAAGTAACGCTATCAATTCCATTCCTGAGTACGTTGAATATGTTTTAAACATTCAGAAAATACAATGTGTAGCAAGTAACATCTTGAAATATAACAACGTTATTTTAATTGGCAGGGGAAGTTCATATGGAGTTGCGATGGAAGGCGCTCTAAAAATAAAGGAGCTTTCATATATTAATGCCATTGGTATTGCAGCAGGAGAAATGAAGCATGGTTCAATTGCTCTGATAGACTCCACTGTACTTGTTATAGCAATTATTCCTTACGATGACTTATTTTTTAAAACGCTGTCTAACATACAAGAAATAGTTACAAGGAATGGCAAAGTAATTGCTTTCAGCGATAAGCAGGGAGAGCCATTTCTAAAAGATATTTGTGAAGACGTAGTCCAACTTCCTGAAGTTGACAGTTTTATCTCTCCTATTATTTATAATGTTGCTATGCAACTTCTTGCTTACTTCACCGCAGTTGAAAAAGGATTAGATGCTGATCACCCAAGAAATTTAGCTAAATCCGTTACGGTTGAATAGTTAGAGCTACCCCAGTACCGATTAATAACATCGTCATCCCTGTAAAGGTCAACTAATTCATTGACAAATTTTGCAAAAAGCTCAAAGGAGTAATACCTCCAAGAGCTTGATGCGGCCTGTGTTCATTGTAATAAATTAAATATCTAAACAATTCATCCTTAAATTCTTGAACGGTCTCAAACGTTGTTCCCTCAATCAAATCATCATTTAAAGTCCGCCAAAAGCGCTCTACTTTGCCATTTGTTTGTGGTCTATATGGCCTTGTATATAAATGCTTTAAGCCAATTTCAACTAACATTCTTTCAAATGGATGTCCATCCAAATTACTTCTTGATGCAAACTCTGGTCCATTGTCTGTCATTACTTCTTTGAACTGAATACTGTAACTTTGCTTTATATAATTAAAACATCTGAGCACTGCAAACATTACATTCAGACTCTGAATATTTTCTAAAACTTCTGCCCATGCTATACGGCTTGCATCGTCTATTACACACACTAAATAGTATCTTTTGCTCTCATTTATTATCATATCTTTACTCAGATAATGACAGTCTATATGTGCCAATTCTCCAGCTTTTTCCCTGATTATCTTTCTCTTCACCTCTTTTTCTTTTGTGCTCAACTTATTCATGCCGGCTCTCTTAATAATATTATATATACCAGATGGAGAAGGTGTTTTGTTGCCCAACTTTTTTGCTAGTATAGCACAAATTTCATATTTATTTATCCCTTTTTTCCGCTCCTCTATAACTGCTTTTTCTATTTCAATATCTGTTCTTCTACTTTCCCATCTTGGACCTCTTTTTCTTGGTAAAAACTCTTTTTCTAATCCGCTATTTCTATACCTATTATAATATTTACAGAATGTTTGTCTGTTGATTCCATTAGCGTGATAAAAATCGCCTACAAATCTATAAAATGGATGCTTTTTTGCCTTTGTTTGCTCATATTCTTTGATCAAAAATCTCCATTTACTTTGGTAATTTCTCTCTAAAGTTTTATCTTCTGTGTTTCTTCTCATACCTAACTCCCTCAAAAATGTTTCTTTTATCTTAACATTTTTGTCATCGAATTAGTTGACCTTTACAGGGATGACGATATTATTAATCGGTAAATCTTACTTATTTCAGCTATATCTAGCCAGAAAATTTCTCAGATAAGTATTTGCTCAAAATCTCAACGCCTGCATCAATTTCTTTTTCAGTGATAATGAGTGGTGGAAGAATTCTCACAACGTTATCAGACGTTACTCCAACTGTTAGCAATCCACGGTGACTTAACTCGTCCGCAAATTTTTTGTTATCTGTTTTCACTTTCATTCCAAGCATTAGCCCAATACCTCTCACTTCTTCTATTATTGAAAATTTTCTAGCTAGATCTTCTAACTTGCTTTTTAAGTACTTACCTCTAGCTTCAATGTTTTCTAAAAAATCGGCCTTAAGCAATTCATCAAGGACAGCATTGCCAACTGATGTTGCAAGCGGATTGCCACCAAAAGTAGAGCCGTGCATGCCAACCGCCATGTACTGAGCTGCTCTTTCAGTTGCAAGGCAAACCCCAAGTGGAAAGCCACCTCCGATTCCTTTCGCAAGAGCGCACATGTCAGGCTTCACTCCTATATTCTCATACGCAAATAATTTTCCTGTTCTACCAGCACCACATTGTACGCAATCGAAAAATAACAATATGTCATTTTCGTCGCATAATTCCCTTAATCCCTTTAGAAAGGTTTTGTCCATTACTTTAACGCCACCTTGCCCTTGTATTGGCTCTATTAATATAACACCTATACCATTTGAAATTGCTTTTTTCACGCTTTCAATATTGGGTTCAACGTTATCACACCAATCAATATAAGGGTTAAGCAATTCGGAAAAATTTCGTTTGTCATTTGCCGCACAAGTTAAAAAAGTTCTTCCATGAAATGCACCATGAAATGTCAAAATTCTGTGACGATTTTTGTTCCCTTTTCCGTTTTGATAGGCCCTAGCAATTTTTATCCCAGACTCTACAGCTTCTGATCCAGAGTTTGTAAAAAATACTGTGTCAGCAAAACTGTTAGTTATTAACCTTTTTGCAAAGTGATTAGCAGTTGGTATATTATAGGTGTTTGATATATGCCACAACTTTTCTCCCTGCGTTTTAAGAGCGCTAATTAGTTGTGGATTAGCGTGACCTAAACTATTAACAGCTATTCCAGAATGAAAATCTATGTAGCGCTTACCATCAACATCGTACAAATATACACCTTCGCCATAAGAAAAATCTATGTTAATAGGAGAATAAACTGGTAAGTTAGGAGAAATCGTCATAAAAATATGATATATTAAACTTTATTGTTAATAACATAAAAACAGCTGTTTTACAATGAGAAGGATATGTATAAGCCAAGTAAATCGATATTTTCTGTAATAAAAAAAGACGGACACGTAAGAATCGCCTTGTTACTTTTGTCAATTTTGATACTTTTATCTAGCGTTATATACTGTAACTATTCGCTAAAAAGCAACTTGCTTTCTTCTTACCGTTCCTCAAATATAAACTTAAAGACTGCACTTGAAAATAGCATATTCAAAAAATATCACTATTTGCTCATGGAAAAACACCATGTTGAATATAAAAATCTTGATTATATAAACCAATTAGTAAAATTCCGCGCTGAATTATTGCAGTTGACCGGCAAAATAAGCAATATGAGCCTAATATTGTATGATCAAAATAATAGAATTATGTTCAATAGCTTCAATAGTCAGGATGATGATTATGAACAATTACTTACAAATAATGAGATTGATAAATTATTAAATGGTCAAGAGATATTCTATACTATGGACAATAGGCTTATTTCTATTTTTCCTATCTCATATGAGAACACGATAAAACCATCGTTTTTTTTGAAGGTCTTTCGAAGCTATAACCATTCTTACGTTATGGTATATAGTCTGTTCTTAACTTCCATAAGCATATTATTAGTAATTCTAATGCTAATAATGTATTATTTAAATGCCTCTAATACTCAAATGCTAGTTAAGCAACATAAAACTAATATCGAGTTACAGCAAATAAAAGAAACATTGGAGCAAGAAAATGCAAATAAGCTAAAGTTTTTTGCAAGCGTTACGCATGAGTTACGCACACCCCTCAATGCTATTATTGGGTTTGCAGAACTGATTAAGAATGACACCTTAGATTCGATGGATAATTCACAATATAAAGAGTATGCAGACGATATATATAATGCAGGAGCGCACTTACTTAGCTTGATTAATGATGTGCTGGATTTTTCAAAAGCAGAGTCAAGTAGTTTAACGGTGGAAAAAGTAAAATTTAACCTGAATAAAATAATAGACTCATGTTTGGATATGTTACTGCCCAAGTTAAAAGAAACCGGGATCAATTTAAAAAAAGAGATACCTAATAAACAACTATTAGTTATTGCAGACCCAAAGAGAATGAAGCAAGTGATGATAAACTTATTATCAAACTCAATTAAATTCACTCCAAAAAATGGTTTGATCAGAATGGTGATTAATGAGTATACAGAGAAAAATTTATTAACTATTGAGTTTCATGACAATGGAATAGGGATAATGCAGCAGGATATATATAAAGTTATGTCTGTTTTTGGTCAAGCGGATTCAGGGTATAGAAACGAAGGAACAGGCATCGGATTACCACTCAGTAAGAAGTTAGTGGAATTAATGGGCGGAACTTTCGATATAAAAAGTGAAGCAAAACTTGGCACTACGATAACGTTGAATTTCTTTTATGAAGAACAAACCTGTGAGAACTTGATTGATTTTTAGCTTGGAGTCTAAAACCGCAGCCTCTAGCCAACTAAGCAAGAACTGCGGTTTAAATGGTAGAAGAAAAGGTAGAGATGGCTCTACCTTTTGTTGCTATTTACGATGATTTTACTGATAGGCCATTAAATTTTCCTACAAATGCACTAGAAACATCGGTATCGTCCAAGAATGAAGGGAAGAGTCCTTTAGCTTTTGTTTCAAAGTTAGCTTCATTAATGTTGTCAGCTGAGTCAGCTTTTTCAGCAATTTTAGCTTCGTTAGCACCAACACGAACTGTAAGTCCAGCAACTTCCTTCCTTAATCCATCAGTAGTAGTCTTACCCACAACACCTTCAAGATCTGTGATAGCCTGCTCATTATCAGTAACTTGCTGAGTCAATGATTTACCATTTTTAGGACCTGCTAATGTCTCTTCGGCAGTCTTCACGCGATTGCCAAGATCAGTAACTTTTCCAGATATTCCAGTATCAGTGCTCCCATCACCCATAACAGTCTTCTTAAGAGCTGTGTGACTAGTCTCGTTGATTGTCACGCGACCTTCAACAGCAGTAACTTGTGCAACTAATCCCATATTGTTCTTCGTACCATCACCATTTAATTTAACTTCGTTAGCACCCACGCGCTTTTCAAGAACTGTAACAGTAGGTGAGTTCTTAATTTTCCCCTCCAGTTCATTTGCCTTAACTAGTTCTTTAGTTGCATTATTCAGCTGATCTGTAGTAGCAAAAGCTACACCATTTACAGCATCCTTAACGGCTGTTTGAGCCATGTCTCCAACTACTGCCTTAGCTTCTTGTGTAGCTACGTCCTTAGCCATTACCTTAGCTTGATCTCCAAGTAATCTGGTGCCCTCGGCTCTAATTGCTGCCTTAGCTACATTTTCAGCTATTGTCTTAGATGCTTGATTCTGAGCTTCAGCTTCTCCCTTAGATTTCTCAGCCGCTTGAGCATATTCTCCAGCTTTTCTAGAGTGACCTTCGGCTCCTTCAGCTAATGTTTTAGCTCCTTCTATTCCCACCGCTAGTTCCTCATTCTTATACATTTGCTGATATACAGAAACAGCATGTGCTACAGAAAATGCCACTACTAAAACTAAAGATATAATCGCAGGAGCATTGGCAAAAAATCCAATAAATCCTAAAAATGCAGGTAACGCTGCAACCCCAATCGCTCCAGTAGCAATCGATATTGCCATTGCTGCCGCTATTGCACATGCAAGAGAAGAGACAACTGATACACTCATCTCTATTATAGGTGCAGTGTTTTTCCATTTTCTTATTCTTATGCTTGGTCTTGTACTTGTTTTAACTTGTTCGTTCTTATTATTTTCGTTAGGTTGTCCCATAATAAACTCTCTTTTAATATAAGGTTAATAAAAGTCGAATGTATGTTAATAAAATACGCATGTCAACATGTTTTTTAACGCTATTCTTTAAAAAGTATACATTTTTAACAAACTCTAGTAGGCTCCGTTGAATTGCCTATTGCATAGGCGTATTAAAGGTTGTATTTTGCTACCATATGACTTAATCCACTGCTGTACGAACTTCTAGTTTAATGCATATAACCGTTGATGTCATTCGGCTTTGTTTCATAGCTACAGAAAGATTTGAAGTTATTAATAAAACTTCCCCTTTTTTCGTCATCCAAGTGCATTGACACTTGGATCCAGCAAGCAAAGGTTGCATATAACACGTTGTTGGCATTGAAAATGTACAAACAGATTCTAGCGTCACGCGCTAGAATGACAAAGGCGTGTAGTATTTTTGAGCTATGCAACAAAGCCGGATGACACCCTTGGTTGATACTTAATACCAGTCCTATCGCTTTGCGAGATGTTCGTACAGTTGTGTGCTTGACACTTGGATGGCAAGAAAGGGGCTACTCGGATAGACAACTGCTTGTTTTCAAAAATTGTTTAAATATTACTGATTCTATTCGATAAGCCTTACCTATTTTAGTTATATATTGTGGAAGTGCCCTTTTGAACTATATTGCCATAAATTATTGATATATCTGATAATTTTTTCTCTGAGAGGCGCTTATTGATAGCAGAATGTATACGGTTAATTATTTTACGTGTATCATTCGCATTGCAGTTAACTAAAATGAAAAGCATTTTATTCTCATTAATATATCCTAGAAAGTCATCACTACGGCAATTTTTATGAAAATGCTCTATAACAATTTTCAGTGCATCGTGTGTATCATCGTTACTATTTAAGCCAATCACGCCTATAGCTGCATTAATTTGATATTGAAAAGCGAAGTTTAATATAACATATAGCTCTAGAACGGAGGATTCGTTGTCTGGTATATTGAACGAGTCGTGGTTTTTATATTTTTTACTCATTAGATATTTATCTCTAAATATTCCTAATTTGTGGGAAAAGCTGATATCACGTATCAATAGTTCATAATTTATCTTATTATTAGTAAATTGTGTAGTGCGGAAAACTTTTACTTTTGTCTTTACGTTTTCTCCTTTTGCATCAATTAGAGAAAAATCTATCACTTTGGGTAATATATCAAGTAAATCATGGCCATTTTCTGTATAATCCAAATAATTTTTGATATTATCAGCTGCTCTTGTACTTAAGATATCAATTAATGGTTTATTAAGTAAATTCTCGCTCTTGTATTTTAACAAATCACTTGCAGCCTGGTTTAACCCTAAAATTAACACAGTTTTTTTATCATTATCCTGGCAGATGGAAATCACAGCATCATTTTTCCTCCTTGCAGTTATGAAATCACTCATACTTTTGTTTTATATAATACATTTATAAGTATAATAAAATTATATTAAGTTTTATTTACTTGTTAATATATTTAATTAGGCATTATGGAAGCTGTTCTTCAATGTCTAAGGTTAAAGTAATGATTGAAATATCCTTCTCATTAAAATCTATGTCTTTTATTGACATATCATCAGTAATATTTAAAAGATCAGGTGGAGAAATAATAGTTCTGTTATTACCAGTTTTCATTCCTATAACCCCAAGCTCTATAGCAAGAGGTACTTTTTTATTACCTACTTTAAATTGCGCTGTTTGGTTTTTGATTATATATTTTCCGTTACTCTCACTCACACTATATTTAACCGATATTTCATCACCACATGTTACTTGCTTTCCCGACTTATTAACTAAGTCATTAAAAATCATAAGATCATTTGCTGAGTCTGGATATTGATCCTTTACTTCGATAAGTTTGACATAATAAGAATTGAAATTTGTTTTGTTGTTACTACCAGGATTGTTGATTGTAACTACACGCTCTCCTCCTTCTTTCATCCCAATTACCCCTAAACTCATCTCTTTTAGTTTGTCTTGACCTATTTCCAAAGTAACATCAGAAACTTGATTAAGGAGTGGAAGCGTTGTTGCTAGATTATTATTCTGTATTTTATACATTTGTAACAGCACTTCCTGGCCGCAGAAAGCTTTGCTACCATTACCTTCGCTAATCTCATAAAAATTTATTGCACTTTCTTCTTTTTGTTGTATTATGGCTTGCAAGTATTCTGTCAGCCCATGCTTGTGGATGTATCTATCAAGAGCTGATTCAAGCATGGGTTTCACTAGATAGTATGCTATTGTTTGTATTATACCATCATGTGTGGCATTTATTTCATAAAGCTTATCCTTTTTTTCTGGCTTATCTTTATTTATATAAACAATGGTGAAAACAAAAGCAGAGGTTAAAGTAAGAATTATTACCATGTAGATAAGCAACTGTAATGTAATTTTCCTAATCATCTTTTTTTATTTGATTTAATAAAGTATATAAGTAATCAGTATTTCCCGAAAGCATACTCAAGTTATTCAAAGCCTGTGCAAATAAGTTATCTATATAATCCTCTACTCCACTTTGACCAGCCAGATTATTTGCTTTATCTTGTTTATAATCTTCGATGTCATCCTTAGCTTGAAAAATAAGCCCTAGGTTTACTCCGTAATTATACAATGCTTTTCGGTGTTCGTTCGTAGCATCACCCATTATAGCACCTATTTCGCATGAAGCTGCAAATAGTTTTGCGGTTTTCATCAAATGGATTTTTTTTATCTTGTCAAAGTCTATGTGCTGGTTATTAATGTCTAAAATCTGCCCTCCTACCATTCCATTAGTGCCTATTGCCTGAGAGAGCACTTTTATAATTGCGCAGCATTTGGTGCTGTCTTCATTTAGCGAAGATAACACTTCAAAAGCCAGAGTTAGCAGTGCATCTCCAGCAAGAATTGCTGTTGCTTCATCGAATTTTTTGTGGCAGCTTAGCTGGCCGCGACGAGTGTCACTATTGTCCATACACGGTAAATCATCATGTATAAGGGAGTAAGTGTGGATAAATTCAATTGCTGCAGCAACTGGTATTACTTTTTCAGCTTGCACATTAAATATTTCAGATGAAGCTATAACCAAAAATGGACGTATATACTTTGCTGGTGCAAGTAACATGTAACGCATAGCTGATATAAGCTTATCCTCCTTGTTTTCTGGTAAGTGCTTATTTATTTCTGCAACAAGCAAATTTTTTATCGTTTCATTTAGCATCTTTCAAGTTTATTAATATTAATTATATTGCAAACATAAAAATTTTTTATAACATCAAATAATAGGTTATTTTTTGGTAAAAAATGAACAGCGGAGTAGCAAAAATCACTAGAGAAGATATAGAAACAAAAGTAAAAAGGATTATGTTGGAGCACATTAGTAAGGATGTAGAAAAATTCGGTAGCTCTTCGAAATTATCAGATCATGGCACAGATAGTTTGGACGCAGTTGAAATAATCATGGCAGTGGAAGAAGAATTTGGAATAGAGATTTCAGATGAAGATGCGCAGAAAATGGAAACCATGGAACAAATAGTTGAGTACATTATTAATAAAAAAGGCTAATAGTTAGTGTTAAATGAGCAGAAGAGTAGTAGTTACTGGTATTGGCTTGATCACTCCGCTAGCAGCGGACGTTAAAAATACTTGGACCAAGCTAATAGCTGGTAAGTCTGGTATAAAACCAATAAATACAGATAGATTTGATTCTTCTGATCTTGCTTGCAAGGTTGCAGGGCAAGTGCCAGTACAATCAGATGGTACTCAGCACTATTTTAATCCCATAGATTATATTTCTGAAAAAGATCTAAAAAGGACGGATCGTTTTATTCACTACGGTATTGCAGCAGCTATTCAAGCAGTAGATGATTCATTAATTTTGGAAGACCAAAATATCAATCGAGAGCGTGTTGGTGTAACTATTGGCTCTGGTATAGGTGGGCTTCCCTCAATTCAGGAAAACGTTATCACTATGCAGGAAAAGGGTCCAAGACGCGTAAGTCCATTTTTTGTTCCTGCAAGTTTAATAAACTTAATATCAGGACATGTTTCTATTAAGTATGAATTTACAGGTCCAAATGATTCTGCAGTCACAGCATGTGCAACAGGTGCGCACGCAATTATAAATTCAGCAAGAGCTATAAAACTTGATGAAGCAGATATAATGATTGCAGGGGGAGCAGAAAGTGCACTGTGTAGAGTTGGAATTGCAGGTTTTGCATCGATGAAGGCATTATCAACTAAATTTAACGATAATCCAGAAGAAGCTTCAAGACCATGGGACGAAGAACGTGATGGATTTGTCATGGGTGAAGGCGCAGGTGTTTTGGTGCTGGAAGAATATGAGCATGCAAAAAAGAGGGGAGCAAAAATATATGCTGAGCTGAATGGATATGGACTCACAGGAGATGCACATCACATAACTGCACCACACCCGGAAGGAAGAGGTGCATTTAAAGCAATGGAGCTTGCTCTTCAAAGCGCACAAATCGACTCTAACAAAATAGGGTATATAAATGCACATGGTACTTCAACACCACTTGGAGATAAAATCGAAGTAATAGCAATGAAGCAACTATTTGGTGATTACGCTTATAAAATACCAGTTTCTTCAACTAAATCCTCTATAGGGCACTTGCTTGGTGCTGCAGGAAGCGTTGAGGCAATATTCAGTATTCTTGCATTAAATAGTGGTGTTATTCCGCCGACTTTAAACTTACATAACCCATCAGAAGGGTGTGATTTAAATTTTGTACCATTTAAAGCTCAGGAGCATAAAATTCAATATGCACTTTCTAACTCATTTGGTTTTGGTGGTACCAACGCATCGCTCATTTTTGGACAAGTGTAGTTTACCTTCTTGCACTCACCAGGCTGATCAACTTCATGATCCTATTATTACGGAAATCAATTCTATATCTTTATTAATATAATATTAACACTAAAATGTTAATATATTAACTTTATTAAGGAGTAATTATCATGATAAAACATTATAGCAGTAATCCACATAAGCCAGCCAAATATTATCCTCAAGAATCCTCTTATGCACGAGGAGGTGGGCTGATCGACAATTTCTTTGGCATAAGTAAAGCAGCACAAGAGGCTGCAGAAACAGTTATGGACAAAATGGGTGACGCGTTAAAGGCATCAGCCAGAGAAGTTGGTAGAGAAGAAGCTAGAAAAATGGGCGACGAGTTAAGGGCATTAGCTAGAGAAGCTGGTAGAGAAGAAGCTAATAAAAAAGCCCATGAGATAGAAAAAACCATATTAAATTCTGTTAGTAAGACAGTAGAAAATACAGCAAAAATTGCTAGAGAGACAGCTGAAAAAGCAGTCAAAAATGTAGGGCCGGAAGTTGCAATTTTGCTGAAGCCAGGAGTAAACCTTCAGGTAGAGAAATCAGTAAAAGAGTTTTGCGCAACAAAAATTGAAAACCTAATCAAGCCTGAGATAGAAAATAAAATAAGTGAGTTTATTACTGAAGCCAGAATGGAAAAGGAAGTAAATAGCATTTTACAGTCTGTACGTATAAAAGCGCTTAGTGTTTTAGATAATCATACTCAAAGAGTAGAGAACTATTTTAACCAAGCTAAACTTAATGTTGATAAACAACTTCAATCTTTGAATGATAATGTGGAAAAATTTAAGTGCGACCTTGCAGAAACAAAGTCTGATATTTTAAAGGCTGGTGCACAAAGCTTTCATGAAAGTGCAGCGTCATTGAATGTTATGGCAGACCAGGCAACATGTGGAAGTCATCAAGATCCAATGTATTTTTAACTATAACTTAAGAGTTCTTGTATTATGCAAGAACTCTGTGAGTTTCGAAAGAAGTCTATTATTTACACCTCGGTTCCACCAACAGTTATTGAATCAACTTTAAGCGTTGGCTGACCAACTCCAACTGGTATGCTTTGTCCATCTTTTGAACATGTACCAACTCCAGGGTCTAACTTAAGATCATTGCCAATCATAGATACTTTTTTCAGCACTGTTGGACCATCACCAATTAGTGTTGCTCCCTTAACAGGTTGTGTGATTTTGCCATTTTCTATTAAATAGGCTTCTGAGGAGGAAAAAACAAATTTTCCAGATGTGATATCAACTTGTCCACCACCAAAATTTACTGCATATAGTCCTTTTTTTACACTAGATATAATTTCTTCTGGCGTATTCTTTCCAGGTAACATATAAGTGTTTGTCATACGTGGCATAATCACTTCTTTGTAACTTTCTCTTCTGCCGTTACCAGTTGGATTAACACCCATGAGTTTAGCGTTCATGTGATCCTGCATATAGCCCTTAAGAATCCCGTCTTCTATCAATACATTGTAGCCAGATGGAGTACCTTCATCATCTATGCTAATAGAACCACGTAAATTAGGCAGGGTTCCATCATCAACTACTGTGATACCACTAGCTGCTACTTGCTTACCCAAAGAATTTGAAAATGCTGAAACTTCTTTGCGATTAAAATCACCCTCGAGCCCATGACCTACAGCTTCGTGTAACAATACTCCAGGCCATCCAGAACCTAAAACAACTGTCATTTCCCCAGCTGGAGTTGGGATTGCCTCAAGATTTATCGATGCTTGCTTTAATGCTTGATTTGCGACGTCTTTCCACTTCTTCTCGGAAACAAATTCACTATAAGAGTCTCTTCCTCCATGCCCTGCAGAACCCCTTTCAATTTGACCATTTTTCTCTAAAATAACCAGCACATTAAAACGGACTAGAGGTCTTATGTCGCTTAATCTGTGTTCACCTTCTTTTATTATTTGCACAACTTGCCATTCACCACTAAGAGTTATTTTTACTTGCTTTACAGAACTATTTTTAGATCTTATATATTCATTAACTTCACTCAGTAGTTTAATTTTTGAATTTAAATCTATTTCATTGATTGGATTAACTTTTGAATATAAATTTTTTCTTTCTTCATTTAAGTTTATTGAATTTGTTTTACTCAAATCAGTTGAGTGCTTTACTATAGATGCTGCATTGCTGATTTCTTTTTCACTAATCTCAGAAGAACAAACGAAAGATGTACTATCACCACAAAAAGACCTTAAACCAAACCCCCTTCTAGTGTTTAAATCCACATGCTTTAATATATTATCATCAAAAAGCAGAGACTCTGATTGGCAAAACTCTAAAAATAGCTCACCACCATCACTGTTGCTCAAAGCACTATTGACTATCTTGTACACATTATTAATATTAACATTGTTTTGAGCAAAAAATATTTGATCTAGGTTTATATTTTCTAACATTATTTTTTAACTAAACATCGTTTAAGTATATTATTTAATTTTAACACAGTAAACTATAAAAAGCCCGGGTGGCGGAATTGGTAGACGCGCTAGCTTCAGGTGCTAGTAACTTTTAAGTTGTGGAAGTTCAAGTCTTCTCTCGGGCACTCTTAGATTAGACTTCTTTCGAAACTCGCTTGTGTGAGGCAAGTGCTAGGAGCACGCGGAGCAGAAAACCGCAGTGTATTGAACATACATGAGGATTTGAGCACCGAAGCGACAACGCAATTTCCCACAGAAGTAGAGTTTCGAAAGAAGTCTATTGCATATTTATTTCTTTCTTTAATATTATCAATAAAAAATCGACTCTTTTATAAATAAACGTTATAATAGATAATTAACATTGTAATATAATTCGATATGGAAGATTTATTAAATTTTTTTCATGATAATAATTTTTTCGAGGAAAATGCCAACTACGTAATGTGCATGGGAGATGAATGTATGGTCGCTGTTGGAAAAGACGAAAGTTCAATTTCATATAAACACTATGACGTACTTTCAGATGACGCAATACGCACAGAGACAATCTCTTTTAATGTGGAATCTCTTAAGGTATTAAAATGTGGTCACACTAACGTACCAATAAGTCCCTGGTGTAGCGCTTGGTGTGTAGTACATACCATAGATGAAAGCAAAGGCTGGTCTTATGATAGTGAAGGTAAAGTGACATTTCATGTAACATCAAGCACAAGTGGAAAAGAACCAATCACTGTGAGTATTAAAAAAATAAACTATATGATTCACTAAGAAAGTACTGTGTTATGCGTAATAAAAAAGATTGGTTAGCATATAGAAAGAAAATGCGAACTTATTTAAAACATTTAGTTACTGCATCATCTATTATTCTTCTTGCTGGGTATATAGCAACATCAGTTTTTGGTATTTCTAGCATCAGCGTATACCTTGCTATTGCTGGTGTTACAATAAGTGCAATTTCACTTGCTTTAAATGTATGGTCACTAATTGATCATTTTCAAAAGCATGATGCTAATAAGCAAATTGGAATAGAAAATAGACTTCTTTCGAATCTCACTTGTGAGAGACAAGTGCTAGGAGCACAAGAGGAAAACCGCACTGTATTGAACATACATGAGGATTTGAGCACCGAAGCGACAACGCAATTTCCCACAGAAGTAGAATGTCGAAAGAAGTCTAATACTTCAAAGCAAAAGAAAAAGTTAACAAGGATTTGTTTGGACATAGCATCCAGTGTTTCATTTTTGGTAGGAGGTGCTATACCTTTAATCTTGAGTACAGCTTCGTATGATGTTTCCATTATCTCTTTCGTTTCTACATCTTTTTTTATTGTAGGTTGTGCTGTCATGGCAGTAAATGTTGCTCTGTGGTGTACAGATAGCAAATTACAGAAAGAAGAAAACAATAACGTTCAAATTGAGCAGCATTCTTTTTCAGGAGTTGAAAAAGGGGCTTAATGACTAGATATGCTAATAAATTAATATTTTATTGACTTATATAGAAATATTGTCTATTATATTAATAGTTTAGTAATAAAAGGAGTAAGTATTATGACAGATTTTATAGATTTTTTTAATAGCCACGGTCAAGACTTTTTTAATGACGGTGATTATTACACTATATCTCAATATAGTGTAGATAATAATGGAAGTGAACACACTACTACATATTCAATGAAGTATGATACATGTGGATTAAAAGACTTGTCGTTTGGAAATTGGTCTGAAATGTCCAGTGGCGGAGAAACGCATATTATAATGTTTCTACCAGACTCTCCGGAAATGGAAGAAATTATGTGTGATAAAGAGTTGAATCATTGTGATCTCAACAACTATACATTGGATGGAGGAGCTTTATCTTTGGATGGAAAAGAGGTAACATTTAATATGATTCCAAAAGAAAACAACCCCTCTAAGGAGTTCGATACTATCAGTATTAGAAGAGTATAATAGAATAGAATTCTTTCGAAACCATGTCATCTGAGTAGCTGACTACTCAGATCCAGGAAAAAAAGATAGATCCCAGATACTGTCTTTGATGTCAAACAAATTATCCAACTAAATTACAATTAAATGGTTGATTGTTTTTAAGAATACCAAAAAAGACATGCATTAATTTTCTCATTAACGCAAGGACTATGACTTTTGGGCATTTACCTTTACTTGCTAGACGCTGACAAAATTTTTGAAAATGATTATTATGGTTTTTGACTACTATAGCTGGCATATAAAGGGCTTTTCGGACGCGCTCAGATCCTATTTTACATATGCAACTTCTCTTACTTACAGACGATCCAGATTCATAATGTCCTGGATTTAGACCAGCAAAAGCTGTAAATTGCTTAGCATTGTCAAAATTATCAACCGCTGGCATTTCTGCAATAACAGCAACAGCAGTAAGATGTCCTATACCTTTTATAGTCTTGAGGTTTTCTACCATATTTTTTAGATGTGGTAGTGATTTATATGCTCATTAATTTCTGTTTCGAGAACAATAATTTGCTCCTCTATTGCCAAAATTACCTTAGATATAGCTTCTTTGCAGCTGGAATGCATATTTTCATTTTCCAAGCGGTTCATCTGTTGCAATTTATCATTTTTTAGCGATTGCATACAACGGTAAAGATCTCTTAAATGCCTCATTTCAGGTGCAATTGGTTTCCAAAGAGCAGGTTTATTCGCAATACAAAATCTAGCTATCATAGCTGCATCTGATTTATCTGTTTTATTTCTGAGCAGCTCACTTTTGCCAAAAGCCTTGATTTGAGCCGGGTTTACTATACTAACATTATGCCCTAAATCGTGCATAAAAGTAGCCAAATCTTCCCCATACCAGCTAGTTGCCTCAAGACACAGATGAATAAGATTTGCTCCATGGCCATTGCACCAAACCACAAGCTTTGCAAAGCCATCCTGATTATTTTGAAAGACTTTGTGTCGTTTTTTATTGTCCATCAGCAAACAAACATCAAATTTCTTTTTTGAAATATCCACACCCAAAATAGCATTTACTTGCATAAAATTACCTCCAAGACTATAAATAAACTGAGAGTTTAGACTAACCTTGTAATACGGGATATAATTCCAAAGATACTGTTCAGTCTTTTAACTCTATGGGAGGGGAGCAAAATCTGGAATTCGGCCTTATTGGCGTTAGTGTCAAGTCGGCTTCACCCTTCCTGCGTGGTATTTTAGCTCTAATGCCTCACATCATAAAGATACAAGTGTTACGCACTGGGATTGTAAAGGTCAACTAATTCGATGACAAAAATGTTAAGATAAAAGAAACATTTTTGAGGGAGTTAGGTATGAGAAGAAACACAGAAGATAAAACTTTAGAGAGAAATTACCAAAGTAAATGGAGATTTTTGATCAAAGAATATGAGCAAACAAAGGCAAAAAAGCATCCATTTTATAGATTTGTAGGCGATTTTTATCACGCTAATGGAATCAACAGACAAACATTCTGTAAATATTATAATAGGTATAGAAATAGCGGATTAGAAAAAGAGTTTTTACCAAGAAAAAGAGGTCCAAGATGGGAAAGTAGAAGAACAGATATTGAAATAGAAAAAGCAGTTATAGAGGAGCGGAAAAAAGGGATAAATAAATATGAAATTTGTGCTATACTAGCAAAAAAGTTGGGCAACAAAACACCTTCTCCATCTGGTATATATAATATTATTAAGAGAGCCGGCATGAATAAGTTGAGCACAAAAGAAAAAGAGGTGAAGAGAAAGATAATCAGGGAAAAAGCTGGAGAATTGGCACATATAGACTGTCATTATCTGAGTAAAGATATGATAATAAATGAGAGCAAAAGATACTATTTAGTGTGTGTAATAGACGATGCAAGCCGTATAGCATGGGCAGAAGTTTTAGAAAATATTCAGAGTCTGAATGTAATGTTTGCAGTGCTCAGATGTTTTAATTATATAAAGCAAAGTTACAGTATTCAGTTCAAAGAAGTAATGACAGACAATGGACCAGAGTTTGCATCAAGAAGTAATTTGGATGGACATCCATTTGAAAGAATGTTAGTTGAAATTGGCTTAAAGCATTTATATACAAGGCCATATAGACCACAAACAAATGGCAAAGTAGAGCGCTTTTGGCGGACTTTAAATGATGATTTGATTGAGGGAACAACGTTTGAGACCGTTCAAGAATTTAAGGATGAATTGTTTAGATATTTAATTTATTACAATGAACACAGGCCGCATCAAGCTCTTGGAGGTATTACTCCTTTGAGCTTTTTGCAAAATTTGTCAATGAATTAGTTGACCTTTACAGATGCTTATATTTTACATTTTGCATATAAAATTAATTGCTTATACCTTTTTACTAAAATGCAAATTATACTAACGTGAAAATTCACACTTTCTTAGAAAGATCATTTTATGCTTGGTCTAAAGAGTTAACAATTTGGAGGCTAAAGCTATGGCGATCAATCGACAAGCAAATAAAGGTATAACTAAAGAAGATTATTTTAACAACAATGGCAAAGGATTCGATTCACCATATATTATAAAAATTAATGATTTGAATATTAAAGTAGAAGTCTATTCTCACAATTTAAGAGCAAGTAAAATTGCTAAAGCTGAAAGTGAGATCAGAGAAACAGCCTCTAATTTTAAAAGTGCTTTTGGGTTAGAACGCAGCGGCTCAGAACAAACATTTAAAATTTACATGTTTGATGATAAAGCTGACTACACCAACCTTGGTGGAAATGAAGATTTTGATTTCAGACTTGGTAATGAGGGTGGTAAAATTTACTACAGAGGAGAACCAGGAAAATTTGTTGAAATGTTTGTCTATCAACAAGGTGGAGTTTACAATCTTCAACATGAATTTGCACATGGGTTAACTTACTATGCTACAGGAGGTAAATCTTTGCCTACGGTATTGATGGAGGGTATTGCAGATTATTTTGAGCATCACTCCGATCATAAATTCAATTCTCAAGGGTCAAGTATTGATAGAACTGAAGGTTCAAAGCTGGATTTGAGCAAAATTTTGAATTTGGAGTATTCAGCTAACAGCGAAGAAAATAGCTTGGTATATAAAACAGGTCAAGCATTGGTAATGTATTTACAAGAAAAACATCCAAACTTGCTAAGTGATTATCTAAGCGCTTTAGGTGCAGGTGATTCAGGTAAGTCACAAAATTTCTTAAACCAAATAACGCAGCATAATGATGACTTTAAAGATTGGCTCAGTTCTAATAATACAGAAACTGCAATGAGAGAAATAAATGCTCTGCAAGTAACAAAAGGAGAATATATAGCAACTAAAAAAGAAGTAGTAGACGGGGAAATTAAAGATGTATCTTACTATAGAGCAAATATTGAAAAAATGAATGGCGATGAAGTAGGAAGTTTTTCTCCTGTAGAACACACGTCATTTCATGATGTTATTCGTGCAACTAACAAAGCAACAGGTGATCTCTTACAGATATCAAAAGGAGAGTATAGTTTTTTAAAAGTAGTAAGTACTCTCGATGGAAAGTATAAGATCACTTATTCTAATAAAGATGGAGGTGAATATAAAGATAGCCAAGAATATAAGAAGCAGGTTGTGAAATTATTATCAAAATATGATGAAAATATAAAACAAACTTACGATGATGGGTTAAAAGATCTGAATCAACAAAGGCCAGTGAAATATGCTGAAATAAATGCAGAATATCGCGAAGGAAAAATTTCTTACGAGGAATATTCAGACAAACATCGTTCAATTCCTTCTTGGTATGAGAAATCAAAAAGCTCCTTACTTGATGAGATGATAAAAACTGGTTTAAAGCAAGTAAAAGCAACCAAGGGCACTGATGCTGAGAAGATATTAGAAGAATTAATTTGTATTGATCCAAATTTGATAAGAAGTGCAAGCCATATTGATCTACAAGAAGGTAAAATATTTACTTTAAAAGCTCTTGGCCAAGGAATGGATGGAGCACTATCTTTATACGATGGCAATACAAAGCTTGGAGAATTATTAAGCGAAACTGGATTGTTTAAGCAAGTTGAAGGCAGCAATAAAGAATCTTTCTTTTTTGGAGATACATTACATGGCCTGTATGTAAAATATGATGGTGGCGCTTATATGGCAATTACAAAAGAGGGTGGTCAGTATAAAGCATCTCTTATAGATGGGAGAAAGGTTCAAAGTGATGAGTATTTTGATAAGCCTCACTTACATGAAAATGAATTGTTAAGCCCGAGTGTTAATCATATTCAACAAGAAGATCTAGAGTCTTTATTGCTTAAAGACACTGAGATTTTAGATCACAAAGATTCAAAACATGCTCAATATTCTGACGAGCAAAAGGCAAGTGGAGTAATAGTAGAAAAAGGAAGATTGTTAGACAATAAAGGAACAGATAGAACAGATGATGATGTACACGAAGCAGTTGTGAAGCAAGGAGATGAAGCGTTACATGCCTTCAAAAATATGGGGTTTTATGTGCGTGAAGAAGTTATGGATGAAGCAGGTAATGTTACTCACGAAAGCGCATTATTTATTCATGATTATGGAGCAAATGTAAGATTTCAATTCCCAAACAGTATTACTCACCTGAAATTAGTACAAAAAGGTGGGGAATATAAGCTTGTTCCAGCGACAAGAGATGGTAACGAACACCCTGAAGGTATGCCAGATATATCAGATGAGTATAGATATATTGACCCAGTGTTTGCACATGAATATGAGACGAGAGAGTATTCTCATAAACATGTAAATATAGGCCTTATAAATTTTGATAAATATAGCCCTGGTAAGCTTTTCGCTGTTAAACATGATCCAAATGATTACAGCATACAGAGAAACTCTAGCGGTGAAATAGTTCGATCAAATGGACAGGCATATTTTACTAAGGTAAAATTATTTGATGGTGATGAAGAAGTGGGCATGCTATCTAATAATTTTCATAATTTCAAAGGTAAAATATTCTTTTCTGCTGATTATAATTACAGCTATAACGATTTCTTGGCATCTGTCTCTCCTCAAGTTGAAGTGGAAGATATGGAAGATGGAAGTAAGAAAATAACTTTTGATCAGGGTAAGGGTGATATAGGTGATACTAATAGAGGGTATACAGACCATCAGAGGATATTTACAAAAGGGAAGCAAGCTGAAACCCAAAAACAACAAGTAAGTAAGGAGCAAGATAATCCAGAATATGATACGCCAGAAAGTTTCAGTTATGGCACTCCTGGTGTTATTGCACAAGTTGCTAGTGATGCTTGGAGTGGTATATCTGATTGGTGGTCAGGTAGCAAGCAGGAAGAAAAGTCTGAAGCAAAAATAGTTACAGAGAGCAAAACTCATAGCGGGCAGTCATCGTTGCGAGGCTTAGCAGGAATGAGCAGAGATGATGAAATGCAGTCTGATCAACCACAGCAAGGTTTATCAAAATCAACAAGACCAGTGGCACATAAACAAGAACAGGTGGTATTGAAAGATACAATCTTAAAAATAGAAAAGAGCCGTGATCAAGATTCAGATGGAAAGCACAAGGTAAATGTTGTTATAGATTACAATGACATAAAATCCTTGTATCACAGAGCGGAAGGAGCAGACAAGCAATCTGTCTTAAAATTTTGGCATAAATTGCATGCATCAGAATATAAGGTTGGTGTTTTACCAGAAGAAAAATACTACTTTAAAGATAGTAAATTCGTAATTCATGATAGTGATGCAAAGAAACTTGTAGTGTTACCTGCAGATAAAATATCTATCAAGATAATGAAGCTTGGAGCTGACTATGATCTTGTTATAACTAATGAGAATGGTAAAGTGATAGGCGATGTTAGTAGAGTTGATCATTTAAACTATGAATTACTGTCAGATGCAAGTGGTTTTAGCTTAGAAACATTCGATAGTATAGAGCTATCTGATCTACATAGTGAATATGACTCTTACCTAATCAGTGGCTTGGGAGGAAAAATGTTTGATTGTCCAAGTTATCATAATCATGATCACGACTTAATCTAATAAATATGTGGAGCTAACTTAGTAACGATTAATAACCTAGTCATCCCGCTGCTTGTTAGCGGGATCTACGCTGAGATACCGCGAATAAATCGCGGTATGACGTCGGGAAATCTTACTTATTTCAGCTATACATAAAGGTTGCTGCTAGAATGCAGCAACCTTTATTTGAAGGTGAATTTTAATCCGGCAAGAAACACATAACCATTGTTGCTAAATATTATTTGTGGTTCTTTTGTGTCAAATTTTACAATATCTAAATAGTATGAAGTACCCAAAACAAATGGATATTCAAGGCTTACAGCGTATGATGTTAATTCGTTTTTGCCCAAATTAGCAATCTCCCTACCACTATTGAAATATGTTAAGCTCAATTTACGAGAATCAGAATGGTAAGCAACTCCTGTATTCATATAGTATGTGTTGGTTGTTTCAGGACTAAGCTTTCTACCTGACTTACCACCATTACCATACGAGAAAATATAATTAAGATTAAAGAACTTTACGTTCAAACCGAAATTCCAGTGTAGTAGTTGATTATTACATTGACGATTAGGTGGTTCACTTTTACAGTCAGTGAAATTTTCCCTTGCAAATTCACCAGTTAAGGCAGTAGTAAAATTTATGTCATCTGACAGACTATTGTAGTAAGAAAGACCTGCGCCGATTAGGTTGTTATATCCTAAATTACTTTTCCCAGGAACATAGCTAAGTCCTAACTGAAAATTATAAAATTCAGGAGATATATAGCTTATTACCGGTTGTGCTAACTCTAATTTTAATCCATTATACTCACTATAGATATTAGGTTTTACCCAAAAAGCGTTATCTTTATCATATCCACTTCCATCAGCTTTTTTGTGCTCACCACGCAAATTTGCATAATTTGCCCAATCACCATTCACTCCTCCACCTGCTGCGTAAATCTTTGAAGTATTAATTAGCATATCCTGACTAACTAAACTTCTTTTGCCATATTCAATTGATCCAAGTCCCAGATTTTTAATGATAAAATACCACTCTTCTAGATCCAGTTTTTTTATATCGAGTGCTTTTAGATTTGCAATACTAGAAGCTCCTACTTTGACATTAAATCCCATTTGAGTGCTTGGATAAACACGTTGTAGATAAAGAAAGCGCATGTTTGAGCAACTTGAAGTCTTGTATTTAGCATCATAACCAAAAGGCCCTGTTTCATGGACATAGCCAAATTTTAAATCCATTTTTGCATCTAGTGCTGCATAAAATATTCCCTTATCAAGAATGACTCTGGCGTTAGCATTATTTTGTGAGAATAATAATAAAAGTAGTGCTATCAGGTAGTATCTTAACCGCATAAGTAATATTAAATTTGTACGAAAATGGAATTAAATTTCAGTTTAAACCTAATATAGATAAAAAACAACTGTAAAGGAATTAAACTTCTTGCATAATCAATGTATCGTAAGAGGAGAATAGAAAAGATAATAGCTTGAAAAATTTTTATGAGGAACACATGAACGAAAATATAACATTTGAACCATTAAAAGAAGAACACTTCCAGCTATTGCTCAGATGGTTAAAAACACCTCATGTGAAAAGATGGTGGGATACGGATATCAATTGGACAATAGAGCTGATTGAGAAAAGATATGGTAATTACGTAAAAGGATTTAAGCGTTTGGTGCTTGCAACGCAAGTGATTGAAAAATCCATGCATGCTTTTATTATTAATTTTAATAAGACTGCTATTGGCTATATTCAATTCTATAATAAACATGACTTTCCACCTGAGCAGGGATATGATGCTTCAGATCTTCCAGATAGCTGTGCTGCAATAGATTGGTATATTGGAGAGCTGGATTATGTAGGTAAGGGCATTGGTTCACAAGCTTTGGATATATTTTTGAATGAATTTGTCTTTAAAATTTTTGAAAACGTCTTTGTTGATTCTGAAACAGCAAATATTGGTGCGATTCGTGTTTACGAAAAAGTTGGGTTTAAAAAAATTAGGGAAGATAATAGTGTAACTTTGATGATTAAAAATAATACTAATGGTATTTTACATTAAAGAATCAATTTTTTAGGATTCACGCATAGCTCTATCAAAAGCTTTGTGACTGTGATTGCAGAAAACATCGAACATAAAATTCCTATTGATAAAGTGACGGAAAAACCTCTTATTGCTCCACTGCCAATAATAAACATTATTCCTGCAGCAATTAATGTTGTGATGTTTGAGTCCAGTATGGTTTTTATCGCATTTTTAAACCCTTCTTCAATAGCACGTTCCACTCTCTTGCCAGATTTGATTTCCTCACGAATTCGCTCAAATATTAAAACATTTGCATCAACTGCCATACCAACAGTGAGTGCAATACCAGCAATTCCAGGCAGAGTTAGAGTCGCTTCAAGCAGTGTCAGAATTAATAATATGAGAATTACATTAAAAAGTAATGCAACAGAGGCTAATAAGCCTAATTTACCGTAAATAATAATTATAAAGAAAGATACAGCTATTATAGAAATTATGGCTGCCATTTCTCCTGCTTTTATTGACTCTTCTCCGAGACTCGGACCAATATTTTTCTCTTCAATTATTTTAAGCGGCGCTGGCAGTGCTCCAGATTTTAAAAGTATTGCAAGTTCGCTTGCTTGTTTTTCAGTGAAACTGCCACTAATTTCTCCTTCTCCATTTAAAATAGGTTCACGTATCTGTGGCACAGTTAAGATTGTATTGTCCAAAACAATCGCAAAAGGTTTTCCAACGTTTTCTTTAGTGATTTTTGCGAATTTTTTACTTGCTGTGCTGTCAAATTTAAAATGTACTGCTGGTTTACCAAGAGAGCCAAATCTAACTGATGCATTAACAAGTGCATCACCACCTATTTCAGTTTTGCGAAATATTGGATAAGAATTACCTAAAGAATCTTTAAGTAAAACAGTGGTTTCATGATCTATATCCTGTATCTTAGCCACATTATTGTTCGCCAAATGGAAACTTAACTTAGCTGTTTTGCCAAGCAGAGATTTTATCTGTTCAGTATTATCCACTCCAGGCACCTGCACTAATATTTTGCTCTGTCCCTGCTTTTGCACGCTCACTTCTTTTGTTCCAAGCGTATCCAAGCGCCGCTGGACATTATTTATCGATTCTGCAGCTATTTCACTGATTAAAGAGCTTTTGTAATGAGGCTTATACGAAATGAAAATAGAAGAGTCTTTTTTACTCAGCTCTAAATTAGGATCCATTTTACTAATTAATACAGATGCTTTTTTATAGTCATCGGGGTTGCTTAATTTGACAATTACTTTTTCACCAGCCCCATCTGGTGTCATTCCAGCGCGTGATGCTGGAATCCACACCTCTTTTTTCTGGATCCCAGCTGAAATAACAGGTGATTTTGCAAGAGGTTCGTTTTGTATATCACACTTAATATTTTTTGCTAGTAACGCTTCTTTTATCTCATCAGCTAGTATACCTAATTTTTCTTTGAAGTAGAAATCTAAGTCTATATTCAGGAGTAAAGATGCTCCTCCTTTCAAATCAAGACCCAAATTTATTCTCTTTGTTGAAATAAAAAACTTATTATCAAAAAAATTTGGCAGTACCATATATAAAGACAGCAGACAAATTAGTAATACTGAAATCGATTTTACTATAAGCCTGCTGAACATAAGTTATAATTTAAAATTATAGAACTGATTGTAAACTAAATAATTATTTACTACAAGACAGAGGTGATAATAGGATATCTTATTTATTCTCACTAAATTGTATGTTCCGCATTTGGTTAATAGCAACCTCATCAATATTACAGTTTACTTTTTCTGTTGGAGAAAGGCATTTAGCTATATAATCAACTGCATTATTGGCAATCCATAGTGCTCCCAATACCGCCACAACTGTAATAGTTCCTATTGCTGCACCTTGTAACGCAGATGAACCTAAAAAAGCAGCTGAGCAACCCTTGATTAACATCGTAGAAGGAAAAACAGCATTTGCAACTGTTGCAATGCCAGCTCCTAACATAAAATTTACTCCTGCTCCTATACCAACTCCAAATGCAGTGGGAATAACAAAATTTATAACTAATTTGGTGAAATTTTTATACTCCCATAATAATTCTAAATTTTTGCATCCCGATAATGATTCGTTTGGCTTTCTTATTACAACGGAATCAACAAAGAACAGTACTGAGAATAAAGTCAATAGACAACCCAAAAATCCACCAGTCAATAAAGCAACTGCTAATGCTGAAGATGTATAACGTGCAATAATAACTGCCATACCTGATCCAAAGAATGCTCCGATTGCTCCGCAACACATAAACTTTGTAAAAAGAGACGCTTCGCTACCATGACCATGATATGGTCTATTGTCCGATACTAACATAAAATACCCCATTAATTATTAGTTAAATATCTTTACTGTACTATGCTCATTATAGAAGAGTCAACAACTGAATTGGAAATAACAAAAAATAGACATAGAATACAAACATGTGACTTGAAATGAAATATATGCTAAAAAGACAGCAGACAAATTAGTAATACTGAAATCGATCTTACTATAAGCCTGCTAAACATAAACTATAATTTAAAATTATAGAACTGATTGTAGATAAAATAGCTATAAACTACAACACAATGATGGATCGTCTTCCTTTTCCTTTGAAGAAAAGCGTTCAATTACAGGTGATATAATAAACCCTTCCACAGAGGCTGTTACAAAGAAACCTGCAAGTGGTGCTATAGCTCCTATTACTGCACCTACCAAAGCTGGTGACCCCATTGCAAGCATTACGCCAGGGAATATAGCATTTGCGGCTGCAGCAAAGCCAACTCCAATGAGACCGCTTGTAGCTGTCCAAGCGACCAGGGCAAACATTTCCTTTAAATCTGCTCTTCTACCATTTCCTTCACATAACTTTTTTAATAATGATAGTATAGAAAAAGTTAAAAAAAGTGCAGGAACTATAGAACCCAAAACTCCACCTGCGATCAAAGGTGATAAAACTCTAGAACTTAGCCAAAGACCTTATAAAGAGCCAATTACTGCCACTATTACTAATATTTCTCCTAAAGAAATCAATGCATCTTCAATGTTCTTATCCATAATAACCTCTCAATGTTTACCTAACAACTTCAATAATGGCATTAAAAATCAAAAATTGTCAAGTTGCAATAATGAGCTTGATTTATGCCTATAAGATTACTTAAAGTACGTGGAATCTATAATTATAATATTTCATACAGCAGACAAATTAGTAATACTGAAACCGATTTTACTATAAGCCTGCTGAACATAAGCTATAATTTAAAATTATAAAACTGATTGTAGGTAAAATAGCTATAAACTACAACACAATGATGGATCGTCTTCCTTTTCCTTTGAAGAAAAACGTTCAATTACAGGTGATATAATATACTCACTCACTTGGTCAGGTAGAAGGAAACCTGCAGTTGGTGCTATAGCTCCTATTATCGCGCCTACCAAAGCTGGTGACCCAATTGCAAGCATGACACCAGGAAACATAGCATTTGCGGCTGCAGCAAGACCAACTCCAATTAGACTGCTTGTAACTGTCCAAGTAACTATGTGAGTCGCACGTTTTAAAGCTATTTCTTTAAGATCTATATCACCTAACTTACTTAATGCTATAATCTGAAAAGTTGAAAAAAGTGCAGCAATTGCAAAACCCAAAATTCCACCTACAACCAAAGGTGATAAAACTCTGGAGCTAAGCAAAAGTCCTTGTAAAGAGCCAATTACTGCCCCTACTACTAACATTCCACTTAAAACAATAATAGCAACCCATGGATATTCATTATTTTGTCCATTCATAATAGCCTCATTAACACTTATCTAAATAATGCTAATATTAGCATTATAATTTAAAAATTGTCAAGATATTTAAGAATTGTCAAGTTGCAATAGTGCGCTCGATTTGGAACAATATAAATAATCAAACATATGACTTGAAATAAAATACATGCTAATAAGAATAGGAACCAGAGGAAGCGACCTTGCAATTGCCCAGGCTTTGGAGGCAAAACAGAAATTGCTGAGTTTCTTTCCTGATTTATCTACTCAAATCATTAAGATAAAAACTTCTGGGGATAAATACGCCAGTGCAAACCTTGCTGAGATAGGTGGTAAAGGGTTATTCATCAAAGAAATTGAAACTGAATTACTTGAGAATAATATAGATATAGCGGTTCACTCGCTGAAGGATATGCCTGCATTTTTTTCGAAAGATTTAACAATTCCCTGTATTTTGGAAAGGTTGAGTCCAAATGATGCATTTATTTCTCATAAGTATAATAGCCTTGAGGATTTACCACAGCAGGCCACAATTGCTACTTCTTCAATCAGAAGAAAAGTTCTGTTGCTAGAGCTGAGGCCAGATTTAAATATAGTACCACTACGTGGAAATGTAACCACTAGGCTGCAAAATCAAAATTTTGATGGAATAATTTTAGCTGAAGCTGGACTGATAAGATTAGAAAAACATCACTTAATCACAGAAGTATTATCACCAAAAATAATGCTCAGTGCAGTGGGGCAGGGAGCAATTTGCATTCAATGTAGGAAAAATGATGTAAAAGTTATCGATCTTTTAGAGAAAATTAATAATAATAAGTCTTTTATGAGAGTGAAGTCAGAACGTAGTTTTATGAAGACAGTAAATGGTTCATGTTTTACACCACTTGCAGCGTTGGCTGAATATGTGGATGAGAATATGCTCAATCTTCATTGTATGCTAGCAAATGAAAAAAACGTATACTTTACTGAGCGCACTTCTTTTGTGGAAGATGCAGAAAAAATGGGCGTAGATGCAGGATTAGAGTTGAAATCAAGATGCTTATAAGCTTACCTAAAGTACGTGGAGTCTATCGTTATAACGTTTCAATGTCTAAAATGACATGGCTCAGTGTCGGTGGGCAGGTTGACGTATTATTTAAACCAAGTGATATCGAAGACCTAACGTGCTTGATTAAAAACACTGAATTGCCAATTAGTGTGATTGGTGCAACATCTAATATAATCGTTCGAGATAGCGGTATTAGAGGAATAACAGTAAAACTAGGTAAGGAATTTGCATATATCGAGTATAAGGGTAACAACACTATTGTTGCTGGTGGAGCTGCGCTGCTCAGCAATCTTGCTTACTTTGCGGGAAATCAGCAAATTAGTGGTTTGGAGTTTTTAGCTGGAATTCCTGGAACGGTTGGTGGAGCAATAGAAATGAATGCAGGCGCATACGGCAGTGATATTGGAAGTGTTGTGCAGTCTATAAAAGCAGTAAATTTACATGATGGAAACCTATATGAATTCTTAAGTGAAGAGATGAGTTACTTTTATCGTGGACATAGCCTAAAAGGAAGTTGGATTTTCGTTGAAGCTGAGTTTAAAGGGGCAAGCTCGGAACCTGAATTGATAGCACAAAAAATGAAGGAAATTATTCACAAAAAAAATAAAAGTCAGCCAATAGCTGGAAAAACTGCTGGATGCATATTTAAAAACCCAAAAGACTATCAAGCATGGGAATTGATTGATCAATCTGGATGTCGAGAACTTGGTATAGGTGGAGCTAAAATTTCAGAGAAGCATTGCAACTTTTTATTAAACCATAATAACGCAACTGCATCTGATTTAGAGAATCTTGGCAACAAGATACAAGAAATTGTGAAAAATAAGTTCAATGTTGAGCTTGAGTGGGAGATAAGAGTCCTGGGAAGCTAAAAATAGATTACTGTTGCATCAAGCAATATGAAAGAATTTGCATAATAATAAGCTTTCCTAGATTTTTGAAAAATAAAATCAATAGCAGCGTTAATATCTAGCAAGAAAATCTGTTACCTTTTAAATCACCCAGTAAAACTTATACATAAACAACTAAGTGATAATATTTATACCAAGATTGACATATTATTAATAGCTTTGTGCTAGAATATCGATGATTATTAATTTGGTATATATTATGGTTAATAAAATAATAAAAACTCACTCTGTAAATAATGGTTATGTAAAAAATACATTAACCCTTTCAACAGAAGAAAATAGTGCAACAAATAAAGCGCAAACTCCACAATACAACCACTCTCCAGCATTTCATGGTCCCAATGCTCCAGCTGCCTATGGTTTTTGGGATGATTTCGGGAAAGAACTCTTGAATTTTGGAAACGGAATAGTAAAAGGAATAACTAGACCAGATAAGGTAATATCAGAATTACTGGGAGCTCCTACAGCTGAATCTACTAATACTCCTGACATTACATCACATATTGAAGTAACATTCTTTTAATAAGCTTCTTTATCTCTATTGTACCGCAGTTTATTCTGCGGTATTTTGTGATTACTCTTCAGCACCTACTTCATTAATTAAATAATCCCTTAAATCCTTAAGTTCTTGCAATACATTCTCTAAATACTTTCCGTCATGACTGACTTTAATATCGTTATTAAATTCCTTTTGTGCCCCTCTTATTGTGTATCCTTTATCGTATAGCATACATTTTATTTTCTTTATCACTTCTATGCATTTATGGTCATATAGCCTTCTTCCTTTACGCTTTATAGGCTCAATTTGATGAAACTGACTTTCCCAAAATCTTAAAACATGTTGTTCTAAATGTAGGTCTTCAGCAACTTCTCCAATCGTATAGAATAATTTTTCCTTATCCATTAAATCTATCATTATTTATTAATCTTTTTATATTCCCTGAAGGCTTAAAAGAAATTGAATTTCTTTCTGGAATTATCACTTTCTTTGATGTCTTTGGCACATTTCCTGGCCTTGCTTTCTTTCTCTTAACCACAAACGTCCCAAACGATTGTATTTTCACTTTTTTATCTTTTGCCAGGCTTGTTCTTATTTCATCCAATATATCCTCTATTATTGCAGCAGAGTCTCCCTTTGAAAATCCTATTTCTTGATTTATAATTTCAACTATTTTTGCTTTAGTTACTGTCATTTCTTTTAATTTAGTGTGGTCCATAATCTATAAATACCAACTATGAAAATACAATATAGCAATCAACTTGTAGTTAAGCTACTGTATTTTTAGGATATGTCTCTTTTGTTGCATAATTTAAAACGCTAGCAATTGCTAGCATTACAAATATTGCAAAAAGCGCCATCTGATGGTCTGTAAAAAGCGCTAACATTGACACTATAATTCCGCTGGCAATAAACATAAACCCATTGATGATAGACGATGATGTGCTAATGTATCTTCGTTTTACAATCTCACTACCAACTGTAAAATTGAGCATATGTCCACCTGCAGCAAATCCAAACATTAACATACAAGAGTACACTATGTTAACTGTTAAATGACTGCATAATAAAATAATAATTGAGATGCCTTGCAATGCAGCGAAAGCAGAGATTACATGCCTTCTATTTTTGAATAATTTTGAGACTCGATCTGCAATCGGTGCACCAGCTGCAAGGCCAAGCCATAATATTGCAGTTGCTGTACCAAGTTGAACAGAGTCAAGCCCTGCAGTGCTAAGTAATCTTGGAGCCCATAAGGTATTAAGTGCTAAAAATGTTCCAAAAGTGATAGCACCAACTATTGAAGTTATCCATATATCTTTTAATTTTAGTACTGTTAACATAGAATATATTACTACTTTTATAGAGCCCTTTATCGTATATTTTTTTGAATTTTTCTCTAGAAATGCGTTTGAGCGAAGAGACGTAAATATCAACGTTATTAAACCAAATAACATTATATATATAATAAGATTTTTCCAGTATACCCCCATGGAAAGTAGACCAGAGAATGATATTTGAATTACTAAAGCAGAAAGACTTGAAATTGTCTGCACAAATGAAAACATCAGTCCGAATTCAGTAATCGGAAAACATACGCTACTCACATAAGCAGCACTAACAAAACCAAATGATGCTCCAGTTGCAAGCAAGATTTGAGATAAAATTAAATAGGAAAAACTGTTACCATAGATAAGTAAAATGAATCCTAGAATCATGGTTGATAATGAAAAAAAATAAACTTTTCTAATTGAAAAAATATTGAACATTGACCCACTAAAAAATTGTAAGATAGCGAAAGTCCAAGTATATAATAAATTAGCAAGTGCAATTTGTGTAATTGTGAGCCCAAGCTCTTCTTCCAGATTGACACTTATAAAAGTATATATTATTTGCATGTTGCTAAATATAACAACTAAGTTACTAACTATCCAAATGAGCCATGCTTTAGTTCTATCTTCCATAAGGTTCTTGTGGTTACATTGTATGATACAAACTTCTAAAATCATACGCACAACTTGGCTTCTTTTGAAGCTATTTTAACCAGACTATTTGATGGATAGTATAAAAAATTACTTTGGTTACTCAACTTACCTCATTATAATAATAATAGAGGTATTTCTAGAGCTCAAAAATCTATCTCCGTCTGCGCAGGCTTTTCAATTATTTTCTTCAGTTTGAATGCAATGTATCCTATTCAGTGTGTATGGGCGCGCACATATGCTTAATCTCTGTCTCATGTGCATTGCATTCTTTCTGAGTTTTGTGGAATAGTTATGGATCAAGTTATAGGATAACATGGTTTGGAATAAGTTTATTATCATATTACTTTCATTGTTTAGTTTCAGCTTATCCGCTGGTAACTTTTCTTCAACAAAATCAAGCAAGATCAACATGAGAACAGGACCAGGATTTCACTATCCAGTCAAGTGGATATACACTTGCAAGAATCTCCCTCTTAAAGTCATAGAAGAATTTGAAAATTGGAAGAAAGTCTGTGATATAAATGAAGACTGTGGATGGATAAAAAGCAATCTGCTGAGCGATAAACCTTATGCAATGATCATGGAAGACACTTTTGGCTATAAAAAGCAGAGTGCTGATAGCAAGATCACTATGAAAATAGATAAATCTGTCATAATGAGAGTAGAAAAATGTAATGGAAAATGGTGCTTATTGTCTGCATTGAATCGCAAAGCATGGGTGCAGAAAGAGTACATATATGGAATTGACTAAGATTCAGTTATAATTTAACTTACAATTTCTGACAGTATAACTACAAGCACTATTTATTTCAGTAACAGTTTAGGCTTGTGCATAATAAGGTTTATTTCTATACTTTTTAAAGAATTTAGAGTGAAAATAAATATGAATTGCTATAAAACTCATACGTGTAATCAATTGCAAAAAAATGATGTAGGAAAGGAAGTAACACTTTCAGGATGGCTTTATCGCAAACGCGACCATGGCAATCTAATTTTTGTGGACCTTAGAGATTTTCATGGCATTACTCAGCTGGTGTTTAATAATGATAAAGATTTTTTTGATCAGATCTCAACCTTAAAGTCAGAAAGTGTCATTACTGTTAAAGGAGTAGTAACAGCCAGAACTGAAGACACAGTAAATAGCTCTATTGCAACCGGTGCAATTGAAGTGGTAGTGAGTCATTTGCATGTTGAATCAGAAGTTGAGTTTCATAGTGACGAGGAAATAGCAAAGGAAGAAAGAAGCATATTAGCAAGCATTGCAGGTGAGCAAGAATACCCGGAAAATATGAGGTTTAAGTATAGATTTATTGACCTAAGACGTGAAAAAGCCAGAAATAACATTATTCTGCGTTCACAGGTTGTTGCAGAGCTCCGGAAGCTCATGATAGAACAAGGGTTCTTAGAAATTCAAACTCCGATACTCACTGCTTCATCACCCGAAGGAGCACGTGACTATTTGGTGCCAAGCAGATTAAATCCTGGTAAGTTTTATGCATTGCCACAAGCTCCACAAATTTTTAAGCAGCTCCTTATGGTCTCTGGATTTGATAAATATTTTCAAATTGCACCATGTTTTCGTGATGAGGATGCAAGAGCTGACCGCTCTCCAGGTGAATTTTACCAACTAGACCTTGAAATGTCCTTTGTTACTCAAGAAGATATCTTTCAGATTATTGAGTCTGTTTTATATAGTGTATTTGCTAAATTTTCTAAAAAGTCTATTGAGAAAAATTTTCCACGTATTACCTATAAAGAGGCAATGCTGAAATATGGCTCTGATAAGCCAGATTTACGAAATCCACTACTCATCAGTGACGTTACAGAAATTTTTCGTGATTCAGAGTTCAACATTTTCAAAAAAAATGTCGAGTGTGGTATGGTAGTAAGAGCAATTCCGGCTCCCAAAACAGCAAAAGAACCACGTAGCTTTTTTGATAAAAAAATAGAGCATGCACAAAAAGAATTCGGTGCAAAAGGTCTTGGGTATATAACTTTTGATGATGACGGATCTGCAAAAGGGCCGATTGCTAAATTCCTTGATGAGAATAGGCTCAATCAAATTAGAGAGATGACAAATATAAAACCAGGAGACAGTGTATTTTTCACATCGGGCAAAGAAGATGAGGCGGCAACAATAGCAGGAAAAGTACGTACTCTTCTTGGATCAGAACTCAGTCTTATAGATGACAATGTCTTCAAATTTTGTTGGATTACTGATTTTCCATATTTCTTTTATGATGAAAAAAACAAAAAGATCGATTTTTTTCACAATCCATTCTCTATGCCGCACGGTGGTATGCAAGATTTAGAAGAAAAAGATCCGCTAGAGATTATTGCTTATCAATATGATTTTGTCTGCAATGGAATAGAGCTATCAAGCGGGGCAATTCGTAATAATAAGCTGGATATTATGTATAAAGCTTTTTCCATTGCAGGCTATAATAAAGAAGAAGTTGACGCAAAGTTTGGAGCGCTTGTGCGTGCATTTAGATTTGGTGTTCCACCTCACGGCGGTATAGCACCTGGGGTTGATAGAATGGTTATGCTGCTTGCAGATGAGCCAAACATTCGCGAGGTAATCTGCTTTCCGATGAATCAGCAAGGTGAAGATGTATTAATGGGTGCTCCTTCTAAAGTGGATAATGGTCATTTAAAGGAGTTGTCTTTACAGGTTATCACTCAAGAGTAGATCACTTGCATAACATTATTTTAGCAACTTAAACTACCTTAAGTTGTCATCCCTGTAAAGGTCAACTAATTCATTGACAAATTTTGCAAAAAGCTCAAAGGAGTAATACCTCCAAGAGCTTGATGCGGCCTGTGTTCATTGTAATAAATTAAATATCTAAACAATTCATCCTTAAATTCTTGAACGGTCTCAAACGTTGTTCCCTCAATCAAATCATCATTTAAAGTCCGCCAAAAGCGCTCTACTTTGCCATTTGTTTGTGGTCTATATGGCCTTGTATATAAATGCTTTAAGCCAATTTCAACTAACATTCTTTCAAATGGATGTCCATCCAAATTACTTCTTGATGCAAACTCTGGTCCATTGTCTGTCATTACTTCTTTGAACTGAATACTGTAACTTTGCTTTATATAATTAAAACATCTGAGCACTGCAAACATTACATTCAGACTCTGAATATTTTCTAAAACTTCTGCCCATGCTATACGGCTTGCATCGTCTATTACACACACTAAATAGTATCTTTTGCTCTCATTTATTATCATATCTTTACTCAAATAATGACAGTCTATATGCGCCAGTTCTCCAGCTTTTTCCCTGATTATCTTTCTCTTCACCTCTTTTTCTTTTGTGCTCAACTTATTCATGCCGGCTCTCTTAATAATATTATATATACCAGATGGAGAAGGTGTTTTGTTGCCCAACTTTTTTGCTAGTATAGCACAAATTTCATATTTATTTATCCCTTTTTTCCGCTCCTCTATAACTGCTTTTTCTATTTCAATATCTGTTCTTCTACTTTCCCATCTTGGACCTCTTTTTCTTGGTAAAAACTCTTTTTCTAATCCGCTATTTCTATACCTATTATAATATTTACAGAATGTTTGTCTGTTGATTCCATTAGCGTGATAAAAATCGCCTACAAATCTATAAAATGGATGCTTTTTTGCCTTTGTTTGCTCATATTCTTTGATCAAAAATCTCCATTTACTTTGGTAATTTCTCTCTAAAGTTTTATCTTCTGTGTTTCTTCTCATACCTAACTCCCTCAAAAATGTTTCTTTTATCTTAACATTTTTGTCATCGAATTAGTTGACCTTTACAGGATGACAGGAGGAGTGCTAATGAAATGACACCAAAGGTTGATGTTTTTGGTTTACTTTCTCGCTAAATTAGACGTTCGTACAGCTGTGGATTTATTTGCGGTATGACGTCGGGAAAGCTTACTTGTTATAGCTATATGAAAAAGTTCACGTGGAATAAAAATGAACCTTGTGGCGTGAGAACTCACATTCATTATAAACTTGACTGATAGTGTTGAGTTGAATAACTCTTTGGTTCTGTTATAAGTTGTTCTATGCCTAGCTCTTGTAAGCGCGTACTTTGACCATCATTAGCAAATATTTTCTCTAAATCAGGTCCAACAGTTTTTTCAAGATCATTTAATAATTTTTGATCATGACCATATAAATACTCAAGAGATTTCACCAAATCGTTCCACACTTGTGTATCATCAAGTAAATAACGAGCATTAATACTATTAATTCGACCTGCATGATATAAGGTTAAGGCAAATCTGAAGTTCCTGTCTATTTTTTTTGCATCAAAATTTTCATTTGTATATAAAGTAATAACATCATCGTCGCTTAATAATTTACAATCAAATATGGTATTAGCTAATTCTATATTACCCTTTATACTGTTTAGTATCTTAGCAAATTTAGCAGTAGAAGAATTATCAACAACCGATTTAGAAACATCTGGGCGTCTGGATAGTATATTGCGTACAATGTTCTCATCAGGAGAATCTAATCTACTTTGATTTTGAATTGAATTATTAGAATAACGTTGTGTAATATCAGCACCAAAGTTTCTAAAACCATCTGGATCTTTACTAAATTTATCAATTAGTGATTGCAACTCCTCAGCCGATTCAATGGAATTTATTCCACAAATAAACTGTCTTGAATTTAATAAAGAAATGCAGGAGCTATCACAAGATGGATCAAATATGTTTGGTAACTTACTTTTTATTAAAACAAGGAATTTTTCCTTATCCATGTATTTAACATCCTTATCTATCTGAAATTTAAGGCAATGACCATTCTCTGCAGCTATAAAATTAGCCGAGATTAATGAAAGTTGATCAAAAGTTACATGTTGAAGAGATTTTAAGCGCATTAGGTAGATGTGAATAGTGTAGCTATTACCACTATTTAATAATAGCGAAAATCTTTCAATATTAATAGAATTTATTTCCTCCATTTTTTTTTCATTTTCTAACAATTTTGTAAGATAAACAGATATCAAACTATTGTTATTGCTAAGTAGCATTTCCCACTTCTCAGGAGCAATAGATTCTATTGCTCTTACTGCTTTTGTGCTTTCTAACAATTTTACAAGCGCATCGTTTCGGAGATTATTGTTATTAAGTAGTATTTTCAACTTCTCAGTAGTAATAAGCCCTATTGAGCGTACTGCTTGTGTATTACGTAACAATTCGCTAAGCCCATAATTTTCTAGATTATTGCTATTAAGCAATATTCCCCACTTCTCAGTAGTAATAAGTCCTATTGCGCGTACTGCTTCTTTATTATCTAACAATCCGTTAAACCCATGAAATTCAAACTTATTGCGATTAAGTAGCATGTTTAACCTCTCAGCGTGCACAGGACTTAGTGCACGTACTGCTTGTATCTTTTCTAACAATCTTATAAAGGAATCACAATCTGTAAAATTCTTGTTATCAAGCAGGGCTTTTAACGTTTCAGCGCGCATAGAATTTATTAGATCTACCACTTTCCAGTTACTTAATAACTTTTTAATATAAAGTTTATTATCGCTGTTGAACCTACTGTTATTAAATAGCATATCCCTCTTTTTAGCATCAATAGAATTTATTGCATCAACCTGCTCTTTAGTTTTTATTGAAGATTGAATGTCAGCTAAATCTAACTCGCTTTTAGCAAGTATTTTTAGCATTTCAGAATTAATAGAAGTTGCATTTGAACATGCAAATAAATCTAAAGTCCGTGAAAAGCTTATGCCATCTTTACGTAATTCTTTAAATAGTGTTCTATTATCTTCATTAAACAGTTTCCGAACTGCAATGGTATTATTTATACTAATTGGAGTTAAGAATAGAGAAGAAAGTCCCAAAGAAATGCAAAGGGAAATACTTACTATAGGTGTAACTGTTGCTAATAGGGGAGATAATAACGAAGATAACAGTACTATAGAGATTAGAATAGCACACAAAAAAAAGATCCTAATCTTACTTTTTTTAATTAACTCTAGATGACTCTTTTCATAACTTCCCAAACTTGCTATTGTTTTACCTATATTCATATCCATACCATTTTATTTACAATGTTAATGTCAATATATAATATTTTAAGATAAAAGTCAATTGTTTACTTTATAATCATTTTAACTTAAGGTGTATGAGTGGAGCTTATACAGCGCGTCTTAAATCAACTTGATATATAGTTTTAGATTGAATCCCTATAGAGAATTTTAATAGCGAGCACCAACATAAAGAAAATATAATCTTATGGTAAGGAGAGTCAATTGCATTAATGAACTCTTTGTGCTATATTACAACAGGTATGAGTTAAAATAATTTTTAACTTTGGGTTTTTTAGGGAAGTAATGTGCTTCAAAGTACACAAAAGACAAAAAAGAGGATTGCATTTGATATAGTAACGCTTGGTTTAAGAGGAGTACTCTTGTGTATCGAGGTGTTATTGAAATTTACCTGCAATCTTACAGCAAATAATATATATAAATTACAAGTTACTGGGAATATTCTTAGATTACTTATACTTCCAGCTACCATACTTTATTTATTTGATTCAATAGACACTTTATTAAAGAATGGTCAAAACCCTAAAAAAAACGTAGAAAAAATAGAAGTTATAGCCAAAAAATTAGCAATAATTGGATTATGCCTATTCATACTAATAAATGTTAACTATCGTGCAAAATTCTTTTTTGAAGAAGTATTTATTCGCAATAAAAAAGCTAACAAAGACGATTATTATGTGCCATTGCTAGACCCGACTATAGTCCATTATCTTTTTCTGACAGCTGCAATTTTATTCTTAGTTTCAAGCATGATACAGTGTTACTCTGCATATGATAAAGCGTATGGCAGTAGTAATGGCAGCTATGAAGATAAGAAGTCTTTTTATAAAAGCGTATGTTTCTTATTGCTTGATTTAGCGATCTTTCTTACTGAAACATTGGGTTACGAATTAATGTCAGGTCGCAAGGTGCCACTCTCACCAGATGTTATATATGATTTTGAGCTACCTAATGTGCTAAATAGGATTAGAGACGTTTTTTATTTGCAATCGTCGTTTTACAGCTTAATAGAGCAACCCGGCAGCTCACTCGATAACATAGAAATCACTAGAGGTGACGGTAGTGATTTATCTCCTTCAATGCGTACTTAATGTTCAGTCTAAATTAAATATTTATTAATATATATTTTTAATAAATTAACTTTAATGTTTAATTTTAGCAATATTATGCTATTTTTAAGAAATATACTATTCTAAGTATATATTTTTGTAATTGCATTATCATTTATTTAACAAAGTATGAGTATAATTTGTTCACTGAATTAAATGGAGAAAGTTGAATGAGCAAACTACCAAATAACGCAAAAATAAGTAAATCTCAGGTTACTCAATGGGAAGCGATAAAAAATTGTGAATATGCTGACAATTGCTTATCAAAAATAGTAATTTTATATGTTATCAAGATAACTGAGCTATCAGACTTTTATACAAATGATGAACCTGAAATCAATACTATTTTAGCAAAAGTAAGCGTAACAAGTGAAAATATATCTTGCAATAAAGCTACAGCTATTGAAGTTTTGGAAGATATTTTTCCATATAAATTTAACAGCAAGAAAAAAAATAACATATCAAGATTAGAAGATTTGTACAACTACTTATACTCTATTATTGATAGCGGTATTCCAAAAGAAATGCTTGAAAGCCTTATAAAAGAATATAAGGATGCTGTTAACCTGTTTAAGACAATCACTTAGTTGAACGTAATGTTTTTAAGACTTTGTTTTCTATTTCAGAAATGCCAGTTTCAAGACTTTTATCTATCAAGCATATTGTAGACAAATACGTTTGTTTTTTGTTTTCTACGTCGATAGTTAAAGTTCCTGGGGTGATTGTCACTGAGTTGGCAAATAACGCAATGCTTTCATCATTGTGCCCTTTGCATTTCTTTAGGATGATAATTGGCTCAAGTTTGGGCTTAATTTGTAGTACCTTTTTTGTTACATAAATGCTTGATAGGATCATTTGGTACATCAGCCATGGTATATAACTTATTAGCCTATAAAATGACAGTTTGCTCGTACCATTTAAGATTTGACTTAGAGAGCTTTCAGCGTTTATCAATCGCCCAAAGACAAATAGCGTGAATACAGAAGAGGCTATCCCACACAAGATAAAAAAAGGCTCAAAATAGCCAGACAATATAGTCCATAGAGCAAATAAAGTTATAAAAGATAGAGAAAAAAACTTGATCTCTTTCCTAAAATTGAGATTTTTCATGGTCTATGATATAACTCAAATGACCCTTTAAGGAAAGATATATTATGAATTAAGTCAAAAATCCTGTAATATATAGGCTTAAAGATATCCTTCAGATATGGAAGTTATTACAGAAAATAGAAAAGCAAGATTTGAATATTTCATCTTAGAAGAGTTTGAAGCTGGTATGGTTTTATTAAGCAGTGAAGTGAAGTCACTCAGAGAAAGAAAAGCAAACATTTCTGATGCTTATGTAATTGAAAAAAATAGTGAAATATGGCTGCATAATATGCACATTGCAGAATATAAAGCTGCGAATCGAAAAAACCATAAGCCAAAAAGAGAACGCAAACTACTCTTGCATAAAAAGGAAATAAATAAATTGATTGGCCAAATTAAAACTGCTGGCATTACTGTTGTGCCACTTTCGATCTATTTTAATGACAAAGGGCTAGCAAAAACTAAAATTGCTATAGTAAAAGGAAAAAAACTTTATGATAAACGAGCAACCATAAAACAAAGAGAGTGGGATCGTGAAAAAAGCAGATTATCTAAAAATGATTTATAATATGGCTGATGCAAACCGAAATTGGCTAGATTTAAGTTTTTATCAGTACCTCTTTTTGTCATCTCAACAGCTATCCTTTGTAATCCGAGTAGCACACCTTTTGTCATCCCAGTGGCCTACCATCTTGTCATACCAGTGCTTTTTTTTCCTGTCATCCCAGTGTGTGACACTGGGATCTAGGTGTAAAAATATTTACACATTAGGCAGTGAGCAACATATTTTAGGAACATATATCAAAGGTAATATCCATGGTGAAGATAAGATGGATCCCAGTGTCACGCACTGGGATGACAGTATTCACTTGGATACAGGAATCCCATTCAAGCTAGTTATATGTCTTTAAACCCAATAATTTTCAGCATCGGTCCTGTATCTGTATACTGGTATTCTTTAGCATATGTTCTAGGTATAATATTTGCATATTGGTATTTACATAAGCTCGATAACCAAAAAATATTCACTAAGAATTTTTACGATTCATTATTAACATTTACTATTGTAGGAATTATCATTGGTGGTAGACTCGGCTATGTGTTGATATATGAACCAGGTTTTTATATAAGTGATCCTACCCAGATATTAAAGACCTGGGAAGGTGGAATGTCCTTTCATGGTGGTGCTATAGGGGTTTTGTGTGCAGTGATAATTTCATGCAAAAGACATAATATTCCTATATTTTACACACTAGACCTAGTCTCTTGCGGAATCCCTGTAGGTCTGTTTTTGGGTCGCATAGGAAATTTTATCAACGGAGAATTGTTCGGTAGGGTAACAAACATGCCGTGGGGCATGGTGTTCCCAGAAAGTGGTGATAATTTGCTACGTCATCCAAGTCAGTTGTATGAAGCATTTTCTGAGGGGTTGTTGCTCTTTATAGCTGCAAATTCACTGTTTTTTCTAACAAGGATAAGACTATTTCAAGGCGCATTAACTGGTGTTGTAGTGATGTGGTATGGAACAGCACGCTTTTTAATTGAATTTTTTCGTGAACCAGATTATCAGATTGGTTACCTATGGCTTGATTTGACTATGGGGCAACTGCTTTCGATACCTATGATTTTGCTGGGAATGATTGTATATTTAGGTGCATTAAGCTTGAAATTTAGGTGTACGGCCCAATAATTGCTCCTTTGATGGTAGCTCATTATCCATCGTACTTTGAGGCTGTATATCTATGTCCTGGTTGTCCATGATTGACTTAGTGCCGATTTTATGTTAACATTTAGTTATTTATTAAAAATTAGTAAAAATGAGTAGAACAAAAATCATAGTAGCAAGCATTATGGTTGCTCTAGCTTCAGCTGGACTCTCGGCAAGTTTATACATGTTTTATTTTGGTATGATCAATTTTTGGATCCTACCAGTTGTATCCGCAGTTTATGGTCTTTTCTGGGCTATCAACAAAGTAGCTCAAAATAGTGAAAAAGATTTTAGTCGAAGTTATGCAATTAAGCTCTATGCTGTAGCTTCAGTGATCTTTTTCCCACTTGCAGCTTTATATTTCCCATCTGTTGTGATTCAGGTATATGTATTATTAGGTATGGCAAGTTTAGCTAGCAACATATATGAACTTTATAAAGGAGAACGAAGTAAAAGTGTATTAAGTCTTATTGAAACACTCATAGAAAATCCTCAAGAATTTAGAAAAGAATTATCACTTTTAAAGCCTTCTCGTTTTGAGCAAATAGCATTCGGTGTTCTTTACATATTTGCTATGGTTGCATGTTTTACTGTCAGCTCAGACATACTTATGCTAATCTTTACTGGAATCTGTATTTTTAGTGCTATTGTTGAGTCGATAAAAGATATTGCATTACCTAAAAGCAAATTAGAAAATGTGTCAGATGAAAACGCTTTAAGCCAAGTAAATGAACTAGCATTAGCTCAAGGAGTGCAAGGTGCTTGAATGGTCAAAACCTAAATTAGCTTTACTTATTTTCTAATATGATTTATTCAGCGAAGTTATTTGCTGCACTTTCTGCTTTAATAAATAACAATTTGCTCTGCGCAAAGTTATGATATAATTCTACCATGCATATGGTGTCGAAATATTTTTGGAGATAGTGATATATGATAAGCTCTATACAAGAACCTAACGAACTTAGGAAACGTTTACAAGGATTTTATCGTACTGATGAAAAAAGTTATGTACGTTATCTTGTAGAAAAAGCAGAGCTTTCAGCTGATTCAAAAAGTAGAATTTATAATATTGCAAAGCAAGTTATTGAAAAAATCAAACACAATAAATTAAGTATTGTAGATTCCTTCATGCAGCAATACTCGCTTTCCAATGATGAAGGAATAGCATTGATGTGCCTTGCTGAATCGCTACTTAGAATACCAGATGATTATACAATAGACGAAATAATCAAAGATAAAATTGCCAATCAGGAATGGAATAAGTATCTAGGGCATTCTTCTTCATTGTTTGTCAATGCTTCTACATGGAGCTTGATGATAGGCAGCAGTATATTAAGAGATAATGAAGGTGATTCGAAGTTCTATTACGCAATTTCTAAATTACTTAAAAATTTAGGAGAGCCGATTATTCGCAAAGCAGTAAAACAAGCAATGTCTATGCTTGGTAATCATTTTGTTGTTGGAGAAACCATAGAAGAAGCTTTAAGGTATGCAAAACTAGATGACAATAGTAAGTTTTTATGCTCTTTTGATATGCTTGGCGAAGCTGCTCACACAGCTGAAGATGCAGAAGAGTATTTTAATTCATACATGCACTCAATAAAAGCTATAGGTGCGACCACTGAAGTGGATGATTGTTTTAAATCCCATGGAATTTCAATAAAATTGTCTGCTTTACACCCACGTTATGAATTTGGTCAATTTGACCGAATTGCTGGTGAGATATTTACTAAGGTTTTAGAGCTCTGTCGTGAGGCAAAAAAATATAACATTTCTCTATGCATAGACGCAGAAGAAACAGAAAGACTCGAAATGTCCTTAATCTTATTTGAACAATTGCGTCTTGATGCATCACTCTCTGAGTGGGAAGGGCTTGGCTTGGCTATACAAGCATATCAAAAACGTGCTTTATCTATCCTGGACTTTGTAGAGGATGTTGCCATTCGATCAAATCATAAAGTTATGGTTAGGCTTGTCAAAGGTGCATATTGGGATTCAGAAATCAAGCGTACGCAAGAATTGGGGTTAAATGATTACTCAGTGTTTACAAGAAAAAGCTATACTGACGTAGCTTTCCTTGCCTGTGCACAGAAGCTTTTAAGCAAGCCAAACAATTTTTACCCATGTTTTGGAACTCATAACGCCTACACTTTTGCTTCTATAATGGAGCTTGCTGATAAAAATCATCCTGGGTTTGAATTTCAACGCTTACATGGAATGGCGAAAGACTTATATGATTATGCAATGTCAGAACTTGCGACAAACCTTAGCTGTCGTGTCTATGCGCCTGTTGGTAAACATAGTGACTTACTTCCTTACCTTATAAGACGCCTTCTTGAAAATGGAGCCAATAGTTCCTTTGTTAATCAAATAAATGACCCTAACGTTAAAATTGATGAGTTAATTTCAGATCCACTGGAAAAAGCTATAAGTTTCAATTATGAATCTCATCCGGGTATTCCATTACCACAAGATATTTTGGGACCAGAAAGAAAAAATTCCTTTGGAATGGATATTAGTGATTCCGTAATAATCTCACAATTTGCAGAAGATATAAAGAGTTTTAGTGAAAAAAAATGGCAAGTTGGGCCAATAATTGACGGACAGCCACTTTTTGATGATACCAAATTTACTGAAGTGGTGAATCCTGCACATTTGGAGCATGTAATAGGAGAAGTGTCAAATGCAACAAGTGATCAAGCTTTAAATGCTCTTGAAATAGCCAATAGTGCGTTTTCTACATGGCAGAGCACTCCAGCGGAAGAACGTGCTAAACACTTGGAAAAAGCTGCAAATTTACTTGAAGAAAGAATGAAAGAGTTAATTTACATTCTGATTGTAGAAGCGGGAAAAATTTTATCTGATGCAATAGCGGAAGTAAGAGAGGCAGTGGATTTCTTACGTTACTACGCAATGATAGCAAAAAATGAACTGAGTGAATGGAAAAAACTGCCAGGTCCATCTGGTGAGGATAATTTCATTTTTTTTGAGGGTAGGGGAGTTTTCCTGTGTATATCACCATGGAATTTTCCACTTGCTATTTTTCTTGGGCAAGTTTCTGCTGCACTTGCAGCAGGTAACACGGTGCTTGCAAAACCAGCAGAGCAGACACCTATTATTGCCTATGAAGCTGTTAAAATACTACATGAAGCTGGGATACCAAAAAATGTGTTACACCTCATTCCTGGGGATGGTGGATATTTAGGTAAAACATTAGTTCCAGACAATAGAATTGCAGGAGTAGCTTTTACTGGATCAACACACACTGCTCAAATAATTAATAAAATGCTTGCAAATAGGGATGGTCCTATTGTTCCACTTATTGCTGAAACAGGAGGGCTCAATGCTATGATAGTTGATAGTTCTGCTCTTTTAGAGCAAGTGGCTATGGATGCTTTGCTTTCTGCGTTCAAGAGTAGCGGTCAGCGCTGTTCTGCCCTTAGAGTGCTGTTTATTCAAGAGGATATAGCAGAAAAGCAGATAAAAATGATATGCGGTGCGGCGCAAGAATTAAAAATTGGAGACCCCGTGGAACTTAGCACTGACATTGGTCCAATTATTGACAAGGCATCCATGGATATGTTAACTAAACATACAAAAAAAATGTCGGAGGATAAAGATTCAAATCTCTTATCTAAAGTACCTATGGATACAAATTCTCATAATGGGCACTTCTTTCCTCCATATATTTATGAAATACAAAAAATTTCACAATTAAAACAAGAAGTGTTTGGTCCTATTTTACATATTATACGTTTTAATAAGTCAAATTTGAATGAAGTTATAAATGATATAAATAGTACTGGATATGGACTCACGTTTTCTTTGCAGAGTCGTATACAAAGTCAAATTGACACTATAAGTAAAAAAATATCAGTCGGAAATGTATACATCAACCGTAATCAGATAGGTGCAGCAGTTGGCATACAACCATTTGGTGGTAGAGGACTATCTGGCACTGGGCCAAAAGCTGGCGGCCCTAATTATCTACAGCGATTTTCTACAGAAAAAGTTGTAAGTGTCAACACTACAGCATTTGGTGGTAACACCACACTTATGTGTTTGGATTGATTTGTAAATATGCCAACCAAATCTTTCGAATGCTTAAAATACAAAGCAATGGCAGAATTTTTTTGCTGCAAGACTTCCATAGAAAGCACAAAGGCCCCTTAGGGCCTTTGTATTAGTTAAAGAATTGTGCAGGGCCATGCTCGACGTAGTTCAGTCTTTATTTTATCAAGGTTGCTCATCACTTTGTTAGCTTGATGTTGTTCAGTCTTTGTGTTATCAAAGTTGTTCATCATCTGCTTAAACACACGTACTTTCAATGTTTCAGGATCATGTCTTGTTTCAACATCGTCAAAGCGTACAAAATTCATTAAAGTCATTCCTGTTCCTTTCAGCTCTTTGAAGTCATTTTCGTGTATATTAAGGAAATTTCTTATACCAGCAAAGTTTGTATCATCAAAAAGTGCAAGATTATCAGGATTACCTGGTTTATAATGTTCTGATAAGATCTTAATGAATGGCAGATGATTATGTAGAAAAATTTTTTCTTTCACATCATTAGCTTTATTAATTAACATACAAGCATATTCTGGATATTGCTCTTTTAAACTATCCGAATCATCAAACTTATTACGTACATTTTCGTTTTTCTCCCAAATGCTAATTAATTTATTAATGTTATTTTCTTGCAAAAAGTCATGTAATGGTTTATTTTCTCTTCCAAGCTTTTTGACTTCTTCCTTACATTTGTCAAAACTTTCTTTGTAGCGACTAGCGATATCACTATTATAGTCCTCCTGTTGAGAAGGATCTTTAAGTTTATTTTTTAACTCTAAATTCTCTTGGCTTACATCTAAACCAGCAACCTCTCGCTTTGCTATATGTTGTACTATGAGCTTAGCAAGCTCAAAATTACCGTCCTTAATGTGGAATTTTAGTGGTGTGTTAGCCTTATCATCATCTGTTGGAACCTCATGAGCAGAGGATATAACATTAACATACGCTCCATGATCTAGAAGTTCTTTAGCAATGTTTAAACCATTTTCATCATTATTACACAAAAAAATTGGTCTTATCATATCATTAGGATTGCCATTAGGTTTAGCCCCATGTGCTAAGAGCATTTGCACAATTTCTAAGAGATTGTCATTAACAGCAGCACAAAGCACTGTACCATATATACTATCAGTATAATAATTAACATCAGCTCCAGCTTTTATCCACCTTACAATTCGATTGACGTCACCTTCTCTAACAGCAGCAAAAAGTTGTTTATTTAGTCGTCTTTGTTCTATTCCATTCATAATTTACTCCTATAATTTCATTGATATATTCATTTAATAATTTATAATAAATTTTAAATATTTATTAAAATATTAACATATGTAAGAATAGATGTCAAATTTTTAATCTCTTAGTATTTCATTTATAGAGATTTTTGATCGTGTTTTTTCATCCACTTTTTTGACTATAACTGCACAATACGTTGAAACATTGTTTTTAGATGGAGTAGACCCTGACACTACTACAGAATAAGGTGGCACCTCGCCATAAGATATTTTGCCAGTTTCTCTATCGATAATTTTTGTTGATGCTCCAATAAACACACCCATACTGAGAACTGATCCTTCTCTTACTATAGCGCCTTCTGCTACTTCGCTACGTGCTCCAATAAAGCAATTGTCTTCTATAATAACTGGTGAAGCTTGAATAGGCTCAAGCACCCCTCCTATTCCTACTCCTCCGGAAATATGGCAATTTTTCCCTATTTGCGCGCAGCTACCAACTGTTGACCATGTGTCTATCATTGTTCCTGAACCGATATATGCACCAACGTTGATAAAGCTTGGCATTAGAACAACATTTTCACCTATGTAAGCAGATTGGCGCACAAAACACCCAGGAACCGCTCTGATTTTTGACTGGCGAAACCTTTCCTCATTCCATTCATTAAATTTATTGTTGATCTTATCAAACCACCAACTTTTCTCATGGGTATGGTTTATTATTTTGCTTTCTTCAGTTAAAAAATGTAATAATATTGCCTGTTTTATCCATGTGTGTACTACCCAATCTCCACTTGATGTTTTTTCTGCTACTCTAATTTTGCCATTATCTAACAGTTCGATTACTTCCCTGATTATTATTCTCGCTGCTTTTTTCAGGCTGCAGTCACTAAGCTTCTCTCTATTTTTCCAGATATTTTCTATATCATTCTGTATTTTTTTTAGTTCCATCTATTATATATTGATATTAAATTTACTGGTCTGTATATTGTTACTACTTTATACGTAAGTGCTATGAAAATACAATGTCATAATTGTACTAAAACTTACTTAGTAGCTCCTGACCAAATAGGTGAATCTGGAAGAAAGGTAAAGTGTACGAACTGCAACCATACATGGCATGAACACCTAAAAGAAATACCAGGTAAACCGCGTATCACTTGCATACAGGAAAAAAAAGTCAGTAACAGAAATTTTTTACAGAATTTAGTTTTCACTACTTTAGCTTTTGCAGCAGTTACAGGGTTATGCGTTATAATTGCTAATGACATTTTTCCCAGAGAAATGAATAAAATGTATAAAACAATTGCTACATATAAAGATTCAATAAGCTATAGATTAGGATATAAAAAAGAGCGGACAAGTAGCTCAAACGTAAAAAGGCTTGCTGCACAAAAATTTTATCAAGATTACCTTTTCCTGTCTAACTCAAGGTCTAGTTAATAATATTCGGATTTAGGGTTTTCTAGTCTGATTATAATGGTAATGGTTAGATGAGAAATATGTTGATCACAAGAAAAAAATAACAGACGACTTTATGAATAGTATAATTTCAAATTGATTAGAGTGTAACCCACCGCCTTATAGACGATGGGTGTTTAGTTTAAGTCCACTGATTACTTGCATTGAGATCAAGCGCTTCTACTACTTGCTCAAGCATAGATTGTACATCTTTAACTTCATCTGATAATTGATCAAGGTGATCAGTATTTTTTTCAATCAATTCATCATAATCATTGAATTTTATATTCAGTTGTGGAATTAGCTCTTTATTAATTCTTGCCGTTGCTGTGTCAGAAAGGTTTTTAACAAACTCTCTTTGTGCAACTTTATGTTTAGTGCTTTCATAGTCTTCAGGAGCAGAAGGTGCTGTAATGTCATGTACTATTAGTTTATTTGCATAAGGCGATTGTTCCTCTGAGTGCAATGCTTTTCTTAAGAGAGTGAAAAGCTCTGAATCTTTTGTAGTTTTAACCATATAAATTACCTGTAAAAATTAATAATATATATTAATTATAATATAAAATAATTAAGATTTTAACAATTAGGCTATCACATGCAACTGGTTCAAGATAATCGTTTGTGGTAATAGACCATCTTATGAGTAATCTAATAAGAAGATTTACAAAAGTAGCGTAAAAATGTAGAAATAAAATGGTTAGATAGAAATGTGTTAATAACAGAAGTAGAGCAGTAACTTAAAGTAAATTAGCTGTAGTTAATGTTTTAGTAATAAAGATCGTATACGGTGCATTAAGTAAAATCAAAGAGGAAGATTGTGGAAATTACGCCATCGGCAAAAAAAGAGCTAAAACAAAGTACACTTAAGGTCTGTATAGACAAATGTACAAGTGCATTTTGGTTTATTTTTTGGTTCAGTTCAGGGATCAATTTGTTAATGTTATTCCTGCCGCTTTATACCTCTCAGGTGCTTGATCGCGTGATATCAAGTGAAAGTGTGTCAACATTAACCATGCTTACGCTTATTACTTTAGCTGCATTTGGATGTTCTGCAATGCTTGAGACCTGTCGATATTTAGCCATGGCGAAAATAGGTGACTGGATTGACAAAACCGCAACACCAGATTTGATAGTAAGATCAATCAGATTAACATCAGTACAGAGCTCAACCTCAAGTGGTGAAGCAATACGTGATCTTGGAGTAATCAAAAATTTTATTACAGGAAATGGTATATTTTCGTTATTTGATGCTCCGTGGTCGCTTATCTACCTGATTATAATTTTCATGATACATACCTCTACAGGATTTATTGCCATTAGTGGAATTATTATATTACTTGCTATGGCTTTTTGGAATGAGCTTGCCACAAAAAGAATATTACAAGAAACAAATGAAGAGACTATACGTAACATCAATGCCATAGACGTTGCAACGAGAAATGCAGAGGTAGTTGAAGCTATGGGTATGTCTGAGTATATAGTTTCTGATTGGTGTAAAAGAAATGATCAGAACCGTGCAATGCAAGTTAAAGCACAAAATCGCTCTAATTTGATTACCGGGATAACTAAGTTTTTGCGTTCAACTTTGCAAATATCAGTAATTGGAACAGGTGCATTACTTGCAATTACAGCTCATAAAACTGCTGGTAGCATCATTGCTGCCTCAATTTTGATGGGTAGAGTATTAGCACCATTTGATGCTGCAGTTCATACCTGGAAGTTTTTAAATCAGGCTAGAATGTCATATGCAAGATTGACAAGGCTTATATTAACTTCACCGAAAAGAGATCAAACTATGGCTTTACCAGAGCCAGAAGGGAAATTAGAGTTTGATAGAGTATTTTTCACTCCTTACGGAAGTAATAAACCGACAGTAAAAGGTGTGTCATTTGTTATAGAACCAGGAGATATAGTTGGCGTGATTGGTGCTAGTGCTTCTGGTAAATCTACCATTGCAAAGCTAACTGTTGGCGTATGGAAGCCAATATCTGGTGTGGTAAGACTAGATGGTGCTGATGTATACACTTGGAATCGAGAAAATTTTGGTAATTATGTTGGCTACCTACCTCAAGACATTGAGCTATTTAACACTAGTGTCAAAGCTAATATTGCTCGAATGAAGCCAGATCCAAATCCTGAGGAGGTAATAAGAGCAGCAAAAATTGCTGGCATACATGATTTAATATTAAGCCTACCAAATGGATATGATACAACAGTAGGAGGGCCTGGCGGAGTTATACTTTCTGGCGGACAAAAGCAATTACTTGGACTTTCTAGGGCTTTTTACGGTAATACAAAACTTTTAGTACTTGATGAACCAAACGCTAACCTAGATAGCAACGGAGAGTCATGCTTAATTAATGCAATTGGCATTGCAAGAAAACAAAATACTACTACATTGATCGTAACTCATAAGCTACCTTTATTGTCAGTAGTGGATAAAGTAATTTTAATGTCCGATGGTGTCGTTTACGCTATGGGGCCAAGAGATGAAATTTTAAGCAAGCTAGTTGCTCCATCGCCAAATGCTCAAGAGGATAAACGCTCTTCAATGAACAGTTAATTCCATGAATATGTCATGTTTGACTGATTTTTTCTTGAAGAAAAGCATTCTGTTACTTTTTCCACTACAGGTGATATAATATAGCTATTTGCTTTTTCAACTGCAAATAACCCTAGTACAGGTGCTATAGCTCCTATTACCGCACCTGCTAAAATTGCTGGCCCAATACTTAACATTACACCAGGAAAAACAGCATTTGCAGTTGCGCCAAGACCTATGCCGGTTACAGCACCAAGAGAGTGCATGGAAACACAGAAGTTAATCCTGTCTTGTGTTGATTTTCCCCAAAGCATACTGGATCCAGCAAATAATATTCCAGAAATAGCACCAACAATTCCACCGATAACCAAAGGCGACAAAGCTACAGCGAAACTTAACGCAAAAACTGTACTAGCCCCTATTACAGCTCCTCCTAATACTTTTCTTTTTTGATATTCCAATTGAGTTGTAAACTCTATTCCTATTATCAATGCTGTTGCTACTAATAGTGGTGACACAACCACTATTACTGCACCTGCTAAAGCAGTTGACCACATCCCTACTACGCCTGGAAGATAAGAGGTTACAATTATACCTCCAATTATAGCACTAGCTAATGAAAAAATGCTTCCAAGAATCAACATTTCTTTGTCTTGGTCCAGATTCTTTTTCTGTGTATAAAAGTTATATAATGATATGCCCAGAACTATAATCGTGAAAAGTGCTGGTACAGCAGAACCTAAAATTCTACCTAAAGTGAGAGGCGATAAAGTTGTAAAGCTTAGCCCAAAACCTCCAATAGCCCCTATTGCAGCGCCTACTCCTATATATATTCCAAGATTCAAAAAAAGTTCTTTAGTTTCTTTACGCATATTACCCTCATTAAATGCCTAATTAATGCTAATATTAGCAATTTCATGTAAAATTGCAAATTATTTTTATTACCAGTGATTTTGCCTGATTCCTTCAGTTTGGCATATCTGGCTGATTTTCCTTTGAAGAAAAGCACTCTTTTACTTTTTCAGATGCGAACAACCCTAGTACAGGTGCTATAGCTCCTCCAAAACAATGCCAGTTACAGCACTTAGTTTCAACGCTTTAAGTTGTCTTTATCTATATTACCCTCTATTTAATTAATCTAAAATTCAAAGAATGATGAGATTGCTCAAAAACACTAGAAGGTTGTTCATCAGCACTGTCACTTAATGAACTATCGGTGTCTGAGCTATCTGTAAAATAACGTCTATATTCTCCTACAGTGTTATTATCACATTCATTTTTTGTCTTTGAGGAAGAACATTCGAGCACTTTTTTAGCTGCAGATATTAATAAATATGATGAACAAAATCCTGCTATTGGTGCTATAGCTCCTATTACTGCACCCACTAAAGCAGGTGACCACATTCCGAGCATTACACCAGGGAAAATTGTGTTTACAGCTACACCAAGGCCAACTCCTATTGCAGTACTAGTAACACAAAAGCTAGATAAAAACAAAATAGCTTCATTGTTTAGCGCACCCTTTAGCCATACGTCATAGGCAAGCCATCCGGCTACTACTATTGCAGCTATAGCACTAACAACCCCACCCATAATTAAAGGTGACGAAGCTATAAAACTTAACCCAAAGCTTTCAATAGCTCCTATTGTGGCAGCTACTCCTGCAAAAAAGCTTATACCTATAATGATTTCCTTATTTTTCATGTACTCTTTCCCTAACAACCTTTAAATAATGACAATATTAGCATTTTTATTACAATTTTACAACGTTTTTTATCGATTCGATTTCAAGATAGACTTAAGTACCATATTGACCATATAATGTTACTTTGAAGTTTTATTTTTCAATGCATAAGCTTGCAATACTCTTCTCTATAATATTTGCAGTCATTGCCTATTACTTTAATAATGAGATTATATTTGAAGTAGCAAAGCTATTCAGTGACATATTTATCAGCTTGTTAAAATTGATAAGTTTGCCTTTAGTTTTTCTTTCTATAGTTTCTACAATTTCTGGGCTCAAAGATTCAATTGAAATTAAAGTGCTGGTGAGAAAAACGCTATTTTACACTCTATTTACAACTATTATAGCTGCATTTGTTGCGTTATCCTTCTACTTATTAATAGATCCAGTAAGGAAAAATTTTATAAGCAATACTATAGAAAGTGTGAATGGCAATAACCATAGCTATTTTTCATATTTAAAGTCGCTTATTCCTTCGAATTTTGTGCAAGTTTTTCTTGAGAATAATATTATTGGTAGCATATTGATCGCTTTCTTGATGGGCGGAGCTATTATCTCGCTCTCAAGAGAAAAACAGGAGATATTACACCAAGTGTTCTCTGCACTTTTTGATGCGTTATTAAAGATCGCTCAATGGTTATTAAAATTTATTCCAATTGCTGTCTGGTCCTTTATTACGTGTTTTTTGTATGAGCTGAAAGGTGATAACGAATTCCGCAGCCTGTTATGGTATTTTGTTTGCATAATGTCTGCAAATTTTGTGCAAGCGTTTCTGATTTTACCTTTACTCATGTGGTATAAAGGCATATCACCAATTCAAACGCTGAGAGGAGTTATGCCGGCACTCACACTTGCGTTTTTTTCTAAATCATCAAGTGCAACGCTGCCAACAACCATAGACTGTGTACAGAATAAACTAAATGTACCAAAGAAGTTAACGTCCTTTATTTTACCAATATGCACAACAATTAACATGAATGCGTGCGCTGCATTTATTCTGATCACTGTGATGTTTGTTGCAGAAATGAATGGGTATACTTTTTCCTTAAGCGAAATGTTTATATGGATTTTTTTAGCTACAGGGGCTGCAATTGGTAACGCTGGAGTTCCAATGGGGTGCTATTTTATGGCAACAAGTTATCTCGTATCAATGAACATTCCTTTGCATATTATGGGTCTTATTTTGCCTCTTTATACAATAATCGATATGTTTGAAACTGCAATAAATGTGTGGTCTGATGTTTGTGTGACTCAGATAATCAATAAAGAATGTAATAATGAAAGTTAAAAATGATGTTAGACGAAAATAATCAAATAATAAAAGAATTTAAAGAAGCTGAAGCTATTTTGCAGGGTCATTTCGTGCTGTCCTCTGGGCTCCATAGTGATACGTATATACAATGCGCCAAGATTTTTGAAAATCCAATCAGAGCCATGAAAGTCTGTGCGTTATTGGTGGACAAAATAAAAAAGGAATTGGGTGATACTTTGAATTCAATAGACTTGATATTATCTCCTGCGATTGGTGGAATAATTGTGGGTTACGAGATTGGCAGACAGCTTGGAATAAGGACGATATTTTGTGAACGTGTGAGTGGCAAATTCGAACTGCGCCGCGGATTTGAAATTAAAAAAGGTGAGAAAATATTACTTGTTGAAGATGTAATCACCACAGGCAAATCTTCCCTTGAAGCAGTAAAATGCGCAGAAGATATGGGTAGTAAAGTAATTGCAGAAGCTTCTCTTATAAAAAGAAGTAGTGAAACGAAATTACCTTTTCCTGTTATACCACTTATTGAGCTAAATATTAAAAACTACAGTGCAGAACAGCTTCCAAATGAATTAAAGCAAATACCTATAACCAAGCCTGGAAGTAGGGAATATTTAAGCTCTTCTGCAGAGTAGCACTATTGCTCATCGTATGGTAAAGAAACTGGTGAGCATCGATGGAAAATCGATAGCAGGATTTTCTTGTATCCAATTTAAAGGAAATTCCTATGACATATTAATGGTACGCTCTCGAAATCCTAATTTAATAGACTGATTCCTGCTAAAAGATAGCATTATACCAAGTGTAATACTTGAAGACAGTAGGGACGATCCACCATAACTAAGGAATGGTAAAGTTATGCCGGTAGTAGGGAAAACACTGAGTGTCACACCTATGTTGATTATAAATTGTGTAATAAATTGAATTGATATACCAAAAATCACCAGTAAGTTAAATAATTCACTTTCCCTATATGCAATGTAAAGCAGCCGTATTGCAATGATCCCAAATAGTGTTAATGCAACCAAACACATAATTAAGCCAAACTCTTCTGCTAAAACAGAAAATACAAAATCTGTATGACAATCGGGAAGGAACATTTTTACACTACCTTCACCTGGTCCAACACCAGTTAAATGGCCTCTTTTAAATGCTTCCAGTGACTTTATAACTTGAAAATTATCACGTTGCGTGAAAAAAAGAAAATTATAAACTCTTTGTTTTACGTGTGGAAGATAAAAATAAGCTGCTGTAATGCCTGTTGTCACTATTCCTCCTATGCACATAAAGTATACAAATGAAATACATGCAATAAACATCAGGCCCATCCAAGAATACGTCAAGAGCATAGACATACTAAAGTCAGGCTGTAAAATCAATAACACAAAAACTAACAGAAATATTATTATTGATATCTGTACTTTAAACTTCATTTGGCTAGCTAAGATGCTTGCTATAACAACAGAAAAAAATGGCCTCATAAATTCAGATGGCTGAATCGATATTTTGAAAATATATAGCCATCTTTTTGCTCCTTTTGCTTCTGTACCAAGCATTATTACAATTATCATTAGAATTACAAATAAAGTGAAACTCATAAACGATAGATTCAGTATGGTCTTTGTGCTCAGAAAAGAAAATGTCATTAGGGTAACAAGTGAGAGAGCTATATAGATTATGTGGCGTTTTATAAAATAATCCTGTGGTAAAGAAAGACGCTGTGCAACTGCAGGACTTGCTGAATAAACAAGAATGAAGCTTATAGTTAGCAAAAAAAACACTGGTACAATGAGGTAATAGTCTAATGTTCTATACCAATGTTTAATATTCATTTTGTTCCAAAATGTAATGCTACTATTCCGTAACTCACATTATTAAACTTCACATCCTTAAAACCGACATCTTCAATTTCTTTTTTGAAATCAACCTGAGTTGGAAACTCCCTTATACTCTTCACCAAGTATTCATATGAACTTTGATCTTTAGCAATAGCGCTGCCAATTTTTGGAATTACTTTAAATGAATATAGGTCATAAATTTTGGTAAATGCCTTATTTTGATAATGCATAGGAGCAAATTCTAAACAAATGAATTTCCCATTGGGTTTTAGCACTCTATGCATCTCACTCAGGGCTTTTTTCCGATCAGAAACATTTCGAATACCAAAAGCTATGGTACAATAATCAAATTCAGAATCTGCAAATGGCAAACTCTCTGCACTTGCACACACCCAATTGAAGCTTAGTTGGTTTAAATTTATAGATTTATCACGCCCTTTGTTCAGCATATTTTGGTTTATATCGCATATCGTAATTCTGCTACTAGGACTTTTTTTTGCTATTCTTATTGCAATATCTCCAGTTCCACCTGCGACGTCTAAAATCTTAGCATTCTCAGAAAAATGTATACTACTTACCATTTGATCTTTCCAAAGCCTGTGCATGCCTAAGCTCATTATGTCATTCATTATGTCATAACGATCTGCTACGGAGTCAAATACTTCTTTAACTAACTGTGATTTATCCATAACGTGACTGATAATCTTTTTGCAACTTCTAAATATGCTTCCTTCAGATTGCCTAAATTCAAGCGAAAGACGTCTTTATCTAGCTTCTGATTAGTGTTTTTATCCCACAACCTGCAGTTATCAGGGCTGATTTCGTCAGCCAAAACGATTTCTGTGCTATCATTTATTAACCTGCCAAATTCTAACTTGAGATCAACTAAATCTATGCCTGCATTTGAGAATAAATCAATTAGAATTTCATTGATCTTTAAAGTTGTGGACTTGACCTCATCCATTTCTCTACTGGTTAGCCAACCAAAATATAGTACGTGATTTTCATTCACCATTGGGTCAGCAAGGTCGTCGTTTTTATAAAAAAACTCAATTATAGGAGATGTAAGTCTCTCTCCTTCTTTTATATTAAAACGTTTACAAAAACTTCCGGCTGCTATGTTTCTTACTACAACTTCAAGAGGTATGATTTTTAACTTTTTAACCAATTGTTCTCTTTCATTCAGAGCTTTTATAAAGTGTGTGCTAATTCCTGATTCTTGGAGCTTTTCCATGATAAAAGCGCTAATACGATTGTTAATTATCCCCTTACCTTCGATGATTTCATATTTTTCCTTATTGAAAGCTGTAACATCATCTTTGAAGTGCTGCACAACAGTTAATGAGTCTTCTGTTGCTATAATGGTTTTTGCTTTGCCTTCGTAAATGATTTTATTCGATGACATGACTAATTTAACTGTATATCATAATAAGGTTTAGATTTCTTTTCTATCATTCCAGTACGTGACACTGGGACCCGGGAGAAGTTTGTGGACCCCAGTGTCACGCGCTGAAATGACACTAAGAATTTATTATATCAACATAATTTAAAAAGATAAATGACATTTAGTGTTACAGTACTAACAATATTTCCAGAAATGTTTCCTGGGGTTTTAAACTACTCTCTTGCAGGAAAAGCATTAGAAAAAAAAATATGGGACCTTGAAGTGGTGAATATTCGTTCTTTTGCTAAGGATAAACATTTAACAGTAGATGATGTGCCATATGGAGGTGGGGCAGGAATGGTTATGCGTCCTGACGTTGTGGGTGATGCAGTAGATAGTGTACTTTCCGCTCATCAAAACACTAAATTTGTTTACATGACTCCATCTGGCAGACAGTTCAATCAGGGAATTGCAAAAGAGTTAATAGAGCTTTCTCATATAACAATATTATGTGGTCGATTTGAAGGTGTTGACCAAAGGATAATTGATGCGTATACTCCTTATGAGTTAAGTATTGGAGATTATATACTTTCTGGAGGTGAGCCAGCCGCAATGGTGGTTCTTGATGCATGCATCAGGCTTCTTCCAGGTGTAGTAAATAATACCGATAGCATTGCTGAAGAAAGTTTTAGTTATAGTGGTGGTATGCTTGAATATCCTCAATATACCAAACCTCAGCAGTGGATGGGATATAAAGGAAAGGAATATAAAGTGCCTGAGGTTCTGTTATCTGGCAATCACAAAAAAATAAGTGATTGGAGACAGAAGCAGTCTCAAGTGATAACAAAAAAGCGTCGGCCTGAATTATTAAATGGATAGATAAATGACAAATTTACTTGAAAAATTCAATAAGCAACAAATGCAAGTGTTAGCTAAGGAAATACCAGAATTTCGCCCTGGTGATGATTTGAAAATTACTTTTAGAGTAGTTGATGGTGCAAGTGAGCGTACACAGATATTTGAAGGTGTGTGTATATCAAAAAGAAATCGTGGGTTACATTCTTCCTTTGCGGTTAGAAAAGTGAGCCATGGAGAGAGTATAGTGTCTCAATTTTTTGTTTATTCTCCCGCAGTGGTTTCAGTGCAGGTGACAAGAAAAGGAAAGGTGCGTAGAGCAAAACTATATTATCTCTGCAAACTATTTGGAAAAGCTGCGAGAATCAAAGAGCGTACTACTTATATCAAAAAGAAATCTAAGTAGATATAACAGAGAGTGATATCGATTGTGTCATCTCAGAGCTTTCTCTTGTCATCCAAGTACGCCTCTTTCCTGTCATCCCAGTGCGTGACACTGGGATGACAAAGAAGAGCCTTGGATGACAGAAGAGAGGTGCACTGGGACACTTGAACCAATTATCTGGAAGAAGTGATATCCTTTTTATAATAATTGCGTGAATGACCAAATTTTTCCTGTTCATCATACTTATGCATTTTACAGGTGTTCTCAAGGATTCTTACTGATGCGGGATTGTCTGGCCTAGCTACTGCAAAAATAGAGGTGAATTTTTCTCCTTTCGGATTGTCAGATTTTTTGTTAACTCTATAGTCTCTTTGTACAACTTCGGCAACCCAGCTATTTACAACAGCTCCAACAGCTTCGCTACCATAGCCTTGCTTCCAATTTTTCTTTGCAAATAAATAAGCTAATTCTGATTGACCAACTTGTTCACCATAACCAGCTACAACTTGCCCTACAAAACTATCATCATCATTTTTTCGTACTGTAAGCGAAGAAAAGGCATCGTTTTTTTTGTACCTCTCAACCCACGTGTCTACTCTTTCTTTGGCATACTGTAAATTTTGAGTACTACCAGTTGCATAAAGTTCCATTACAGACCTATCAGACCACAGATTGTCATAGTACGTTTTTGCATCTTCTGCTGTAACAGATTCTAGGGTTAACCTTTCAGTGTCAACTCTGACATTTAATTTGTTGTTGTCATCCAGCTCAAAAGAGACGTCTGCTCTTGTTTCATTTTTCATAGAATATTCACTTAAAATAATGCTAGCTATAGCATATCTTGTTACAATTGCAATATACAAAAGATATTCCTCACTTTCTAAAAATCTGTTATATTGAATACGGTTACTAATGGCAGGGTTTTATCCTTGATCAGCTAAATAGCTTTTTACAATGCATTTAGCAGCTAATTTTTCTGTCGCTATGCCATTCCTACATCGCGCGCCACTTGCGCAATAAAAAAGAGAGTGCTTGATAAAGATGCTTTAAATGGAAAATACAAGATAAATGAGTATAAAGAAAAAATTCCTTAAGCTACTTAAGTCCAAGCGTGTACATGTTCGTATAAAAAGGAAAAATAAAAAGAACAAAGCGCTACGCTTCTGCTCTTTCATGGCACTAGTTATTTCTCTTGGTTGCCCTATATGTATACTGCTCAGTATATTAGTAAATTCATATAGTGCTTTGACGGTCACAAAAATTTTATTGCCAGTTGAAGTAAGTGATCATTTTTTTTCAATAAATAATCCTCGTGATTTGCGTCATGAATCCATTAGTTTGCTTGATAATTCTCTACGCAATGTCTTTGAAGGAACTGATTTTAAAGACAATGATGAAATTTTAAGTCGTAATTCTTACAAAGAGCTAGAGAATTTTTTTCATAATCAAACAAGAGATAGCTATAAGAATGAAGTTTGGTTCACTGCATCAAGCACAATCAATGCAATAAATAAAGGTAAGTATCTGGACATTCATTATACTAAACTGCTTGATTGGTTAAAGGAAAAAGGTAGAGTACGAAAATTTTTCAATAAGTCTTTATTCTTGAAATCTGATTCTCGTGAACCAGAAAATGCAGGAATTTTAGGAGCACTGATTGGCTCGCTAATGACAATTATAGTGTGCTTAGGATTAGCAATGCCTATAGGAATTATGTCTGGCATCTATCTTTATGAATTTATGCCTAAAAATAGGCTGATCACTAATATTATAGAAGTTAGTATCAACAACCTCGCTGCAGTTCCTTCGATAATATTTGGCGTAGTGGGTTTAACTCTCTATCTTGGTATATTTGGACTGCCACGTTCTTCGCCACTTGTTGGTGGCATGACTCTTTCATTTATGATGCTACCTAATATTATCATTGCAACAAAAAATGCTTTTGCTAACGTTCCGATTGCAATAAAAGATGCAGCGTTTGCGCTCGGCGCACCTCATATTAAAGTTATATTAGACCATTCTCTACCGATTGCATTACCGAGAATCATACATGGTGCTGTGCTTGCTATTGCAAGAATCTTAGGTGAATCTTCGCCGCTACTCATGATAGGTATGGTAGCGTTTATAGCCGATACACCAAAATCTTTTTTTGATCCTGCAACTGTTTTGCCTGTACAGATATATATATGGTCAAGCAGCCCTGAAATCGCATTTGTCGAACTTGCAGCTATCGCAATTATAGCTTTATTATTGGTATTGTTTGCGTTAAATTTAATAGCAAATTTTGTAAAAAAGAAATTTGAATTTTTTAATTTTTAATAACTCATGAAAATTATTGTTCTATATGGTTATGGCTTAAACTGCGAAAAAGAAACCGCATTTGCATTTATGGAATGCAGCAGAAAACTTGGCATCAGCAACGTGCAAGTGAAAATTGTTCACATTAATGAAATTATAGATAATCCAAGCGAATTAAAATCAAGCAACATACTCGCAATTCCAGGAGGTTTTTCTTATGGTGATGACACTGGTGCTGGTAACGCATTTTCTTTACGCATTAAAAATAATTTGTCAGAGGAATTTCAAGAATTTTTATCTGAAGACAAGCTTGTTATAGGAATATGTAATGGATGTCAGATATTAGTAAAGTTGATTCCAGAATTCTCTAATTTAGCCTTAATCCATAATGATATAGGTAATTACCAATGTCGCTGGGTAAAAGTTAAAGTGAATCACAAAAGTAATTCTGTTTGGCTAAGTGGTTTGAATGAACTATATCTTCCAATCGCCCATGGAGAAGGAAAGTTTTTTATGGATCAAAGTACTTTAGATCAATTAATCGAAAAAAATTGCACAGCATTACGTTATATAGATGATAATAGTAGCTACGCTAACCTGCAATTTCCTCATAATCCAAACGGATCAATATACGATCTGGCAGCTTTATCGGATAAAAGTGGAAGAATATTAGCTTTAATGCCTCACCCAGAAAGAGCAATGTTTTTTACTCAGCAAGACAATTGGCCTCTTGAAAAAGAGAAATGCAAACGTTCTGGAGTTGCTATACCAAAATATGGTGACGGAATGCTCATTTTTGAAAATGCATTGAAATATTTTCATTAAATCTTAAAATAATTAAATATTATGTTAAAATTAACATAATATTAATAAATATATACTAAAATATTAACCAGTATTATCAACTTGGTATGTATTATGGTTAAAACAATAAAAAAGACTTATTCTGTAGGGAATGATAAAGTAACAAGAACAATAACTCTCTCAGAAGAATCTCCTACTTCTCAATCTTCAGAATCTTATTCTCACTCTCCATATGATATTGATCGTGACATTCCTATTTTCAGATCTCCTTTAAAATCTTATTCTCACTCTCCATATAATAGTGACATGCCTGGTCCCAATCCTCCATATAGCTCTAATACTCCTGTTGGGTATGGTTTTGCTAATGACGGTATTGGTGATGGTTCTGGTATTATAAAAGGCATAGGTTTTGGTAGGTTTAGCGATCTTGGTGAGATAGATTCCTCTCAATCTCCAACATCTTATAGCTCTGATACTCCTGTTGGATATGGCTGCTTCGAGGAGTTTTTTGGTAACACCGTTCCTGAGTGGGCAAGGGGGAGATCAGCTGAACATAGACCTAATCTTGTAGGAACTGACAATCCTCTTCCCCATCAATCTCCAGCGTCTTATAGCTCTAATACTCCTGTTAAGTATGGTTTGATTGATGACACTATTCGTGCAGCTTTGGATGTGATAAAAGAAATAGGTGTTGAGAAGTTTTGTAATTCTTGCAGCTGGATGAAAATGCTGGGTATAACTACTCCTACAATTGATAAGCTTTATGGTGCTTGCGACTTGATGAAAAAAATGGGTTTTCTGGCTTCTCCTACAGCTGAATCTGGTGATCAGTCTAGTTACACTAAAGTTGGATATAATGGTATATATGGGGGAGGAAATCCTGATTCTATTATGCCTTGCACTAAAGTTGGATATGATGTTGTGTGTCCGGATGGTATATATTATAGAGTTCCTATGGTTATGCCTGATTATCCCGAAGACTACATCTGAATCTAATGATACTTCTATATATTACCATAATGAAGTAGTATCTTAATAGTTCTACTCTATTTTTTCTCTTTATAATTTACTCAATCACTACCAGGCAAATCTGGTAGTGATATATTATACTTCTTGCAAAACCATCTGTCATCCCAGTAACCCTCCTCTTGTCATCCCAGTACTTGATAGGCTTTGTTGCATAGCTAGTTGGCATCAGGTAGTATATGATAAGTTCATGAGGCTACCTGAAATTTAGCCATACCTATATCAGTAAATTTATTCAGCAAATAGCACTTGAGTAGCAGTTCCTTCTCACGATTAACCTCAGATTTATTCCTAAAACTAAACCCAAATATTTGCTTTAATCGCGAAAAGAATGCTTCTATGTAGGATCTTTTTCCATATCCTACCTCCTTTTTCCATTGCTTTATTTTCTCTATTGTATCTCCATCAAACGATCTTATTAACCTAACTGCAGTATTTCTTTGGGCCATATAATCCAAATTCTGATGCTCTACTGCATCAATTTTTGGTGGTATTTTCGTTTTTATTCTAAGCTTGTAACATTGCTGATAAATCATGGCTCTGTCATATGCACCATCTGCATATAACGTTTCTATTTTACCATAATCATTTTTCATCAGCTTACTAGCTGCCCAGTGGTCAGGATAATATAGTTCAGTGTATTTTAAATCCATAACTTTTTTGCTGCTTATATCTAACATTACATGCATTTTTCTTGCTTGTTCTCTCCCTCTGTATTGTCTCACTTCATTATTTTTTTTGTTATGGCCAGCAGTAGTGTTATAGATGCCAATACCAGTGCTATCTATAGCAATTTCAATATTTTCCATATTATTTTTATCAACCCTGTTGTCATTAATCTTAATATTCAGTTTTTTAAATCTTCTTGAGGCCTGTGAATAGCTGATGACTTGTAGGCTTTTTCCTATTTGCTCGAGGTATCCTTTTATAAATCCTACCGTTTGCCTCAGGCCAATCCTAAATAGATAAGTTATTATATGAACTAAAATCACAACTTTATCGGTGTAAATATTATTGCCACCTGCTACTTTTGGTCTATTTTCGTGCCAATTTTCAATGGCGTCGTTGATGTAATGAAAAATATTTCCCCTTTCTTGAAGAAATTTGTTATATTCACTTTGGTTACTGACTTTCATTTTGACTGGCATATTTTTCCTTTGGCGGTTAAATGGCCATTTTATAATGAATTTAGTCAGTAACTTCCAGCTTTTTTCTCCCTAGCTATGCAACAAAGCCTACTTGATACTGGGATCCAGCAAGAAAATAGGTGGATTCCAGCGTCACGCGCTGGAATGACATCGAACCAAGATGCTCATTTTTGAAAATGCACTGAAATATTTTTGCTAAATCTTAAAATAATTAAATATTATGTTAAAGTTAACATAATATTAATAAATATATATTAAAATATTAACTAATATTGTCAGTTTGGTATGTATTATGGTAAAAAGAATGTCAAAGACTTATTCTGTAGAGAATGGTCACGAAAAAAAAGAAGTAACCTTCTCAATAGAAGAACCTCTTCCTTCTCAATCTCCAACGTCTTATAGCTCTGATACTCCTGTTGGATATGCATGGATGTTTGGTTGGTTCGAAAAGTCTCTTTTTGATGAAATTGCTAATAAGTGGGAGAATTTATTTGCACATAGACCTAATCTTGTAGGGACTGACATTCCTCTTCCTTCTCAATCTCCAACGTCTTATAGAAAAGAAGCTAGTGTCTGTAGGGATGAATGTAAAGGCCCTTATGTGGAGTGTCTAGAAGCATGTAATCGTGATAAGGATTGTGAGGACTACTGTAAAGCAAAGGTTTCTGGTTGTATGAGATCATGTTTACAGAATAGAGATGAGCCTAATGATGCCCCTGTGGATTATTATAGCGAATAATGTTTTAATAATTCTTACTCTGTTTTTTATCTTATAATTTATTTAATCACTGCCAGGTTTGCCTGGTAGTGATATATTCTGCACATCCATAAAAAACAAACCTTCTTTTTCACCTTGAACGCTGATAACAGTATGAGTATTAAGTGGTAAAGGATCATTTATATGCCCATGGCCTATTCCTTGAATTGTGAATACTGGAAAATCAACACTTTTTGCGAACCTATCTTTTACAATTTCAACTAGATTATCATTACCTGATTTAATAAAATCACCAAAGATTACAGCACATATTCCACCCAAAACATTTGCTTGTCTTAAGTGATCTAAACTGCGCTCTATTGCATATGGATAGGCTCCTATATCCTCTAAAAATAGAATTTTACCTTTTGCATTTATTTGCCAAGTAGTTCCTATACTATTTTCAACTAGAGTTAAATTACCGCCAACGATTTTGGACTCTAATCTACCATTTTTTATTTTTGTACCATTACTAATCATCTTTAAATTATCAAATCTAATAGAATTTTGATGGCCAATCATTAATTCTTTTAATTTTTGAACAGAACTTTTGGCAACGGAGTCATTCACTATCATCTCAAGCATAGTACCATGAAGAGTTTGCCAATCGTATTTAACTTGTAGATAAATATGTAAAGCAGTTATATCGCTATAGCCTATAAGAATTTTTTTGTTTTTAGCGATCTTTTCTTTTTTATCATTGGATAGTCTTTCCAGGTAGGGAATCAATCGAGAAGCACCCTTTCCTCCTTTGATACACCAGATTATTTTACTATCATCGGTTAGTGCATCAACTAAGTCATTCGCTCTAAATTCATCAGAATTTGAATAAAATGGATTGTCATTACTGTATATTTTATTTGAGATATGAGCATTGAGGTCCAGAGATTCTACATAACTTTTGATATTAATCAGCTCTGAATCTTTTCCCTTACAAGAAGGTGCAATAATATCCACTTTGTCTGTTGCATAACTATATTGGTTAGCACACAAAATGAAAGTAAAATATAAAAGGCGAATGATCAAGAGATGCATAAAAAACTATTATGACGAAAGCAATTATAATGCATAATATAGAACTTGTTTCTCAAAAGCGAGTTTCATAAAGAGAGCTATTGATAAGTTGATTATAATAAAGTATTATCAACACTATTGTTAAAGCATGTGGTGAGTATGGGGATTTTTTCAACAATTTTAGGAAGGATGCTTGGTAAAATCTTTCCTGCCAAAACAGTAAGCTCTTTTTTAGGAGTAGGGTATTTACCAGGTTGGCAGAATTACTGGGCTTCTTTTTTTATATTATTTATTGTCGATATGATACTGCTTCTTACATATGGGGGTGAGTATCTATTATATAAAATGCCAGGCTCTGGAATAGTTGTAGCTGCTATTTTTACAAAATTAGCAGTGGTTATGTTGGCTATACAAGTGATTGCAATATTTATTTTTCACGCTCAGGACCCTTCAGCAAATAGCGGTGAAAATATAGTGATACATCTGGCGTCAGGACAAGTGCTGACCGTAGCGCTTTCAATGCCAGCAATAATGTCAATTTATTATACTGTGAGTAAACTTTATGGAGGTATATGTAAAGAAATACTACAATGCCCTTTTTGGTTTAACGATTTGATGCATTGCGTCTTTTTTCTTATGGTACCTTACGTATTTTTTAATATCGTAGAAGTGATAAAGCCATGGCCAATAGGTACAATCCAGCTTGGCTATAACAATGCAATATCAATAACATTTGAAGGGATTTTCCACGTGTTTTATGCAGCAATTTTACTGTATCTAACAGCATTTATATTTTGCGATTTAACTATGCATAATGCTATTGTCCTAAATAACAGTATAATCCAGCATGTACAAGAAAACTCAGAGGTTCTTAGTAATTATTTACATAATGTTATTAAAAAATAAACATTGAATATTCTTTGTTTATTTATATATTTAGTATAAAAGAGTGTACGATTTGCGTGAATTTACAAAGCATAATAAAAGAGTTACAGGATTTTTGGTCTAGTCAGGGGTGTACAATACTTCACCCATATACATCTGAAGTTGGCGCTGGAACACTCCATCCCGCCACAATTATGTCATCAATTGACACAAAACCAACAAAAATTGCATATGTGCAACCAGTAATCAGACCTGCAGATGGTCGCTATGGTGATAATCCTAATCGATTATACCAACATCATCAATACCAAGTTATAATAAAACCATCTGGTAACAACCTGCAGGAAGTCTATTTAGATAGCCTAAAAGTTCTTGGGGTATCAACGGAAAAATATGATATCAAATTTGTTGAAGATGACTGGGAAAATCCGAGTGTTGGCGCATCAGGGCTTGGTTGGGAAGTTACATGCAATGGAATGGAAGTAACGCAACTTACTTATATACAGCAGGTTGGAGGGATTGAATGCCACATGATTCCCGGGGAAATTGCATATGGACTAGAGCGTTTGGCAATGTGCATACAAGATGTAGATGATGTTTACGATATAGTTTGGAGTGATAACGGTGTAACTTATGGAGATATTTTTAAACAAAGGGAATATGAGTTTTCTTGTCTGGCCCTGGATTATTATGATACTAAAGTAGTATATCAACAATTTGAAGATACAGAAAAATTATGTAAGTTTCTTATCGCAAAAGAGCTACCAGTAGCAGCTTATGACCAGTGTATCAAAACTAGTCACCTACTTAACCTGCTCGATGCAAGAGGTGTGCTTGGTGTAAATGAGCGTACAGCGTATATTGGCAGAGTGAGAGAGATGACAAAAAAGTGTTGTGAATTATACATGAGTAAATAGGATGCAGTTATTATTTGAATGTCTTTCAGAAGAAATACCATCAAGAATGCAGAACTCAGCTGCAACTCAGGTTAAAAGTTATATTACCAACGCTTTTAATAAAAATAGTGTAAAATTTACATCAATAGAGGTTTTCATAACGGCACGTCGCATAACTCTATTTGTCGATAATATAAATGCTTTAGAGCTAAAAGATTTTAACAGTGAAATTAAAGGACCAAATGTTAATGCGCAAGAAAGTGCTATCGAAGGATTTCTAAGAAAAAATCAGAAAAATAAGGCGGATTTGCTCGTTCGCAAAGTAAATAACGAGGATTTTTATTTCATCAAAAGGGAGAGCTGCTCATTTAACATCAAAGAGTTCCTCAAAAACCAACTAGAAGAAATGTTAAAAAATTTCTCTTGGCCAAAAAGTATGAGGTGGGGTGAAAGAAAAGAAAGATGGATTAGACCAATTAGAAGTATTTTATGCATTTTGGATGGTGAGGTAATACCTGTATCTTTCGCTGGAATTACAGCATCTAATGTAACATATGGCCATCGATTCCTCGCAAATGATGGAGAATTGACTATCAAAGAACCTAAAGATTACTTTGCACTACTAGAAAAAAACAATGTAATTCTTCAGGTTGATAAAAGAAAACAATTTATATTGGATCAAATCAACAAATTTACAAAAGAGCAAGGTTTAGAGCTTGAAAAAAATGATTACTTATTAAATGAATTAACAGGGCTTATAGAATGGCCAATAGTGCTATTTGGTAAAGTAAATCAGGAAAAATCATTTGGGTTACCAAATGAAGTAATACTTAGTATAATTAACACACAGCAAAAATATCTTGCACTAAGTAAAGGGAAGGAAATTTTATATTTTGTAACTGTTGTTAATGTGAGCAACGATAAAGTTGTTAAAGGGCATGAAAAAATATTAGAAGCACGTCTTGCTGATGCACAATTTTTAATATCGCATGATAAAAAATGTAACTTAGATTATTATGTCAAAAAATTAGATTCGATATTATTTCATGCTTCGCTTGGCAGCGTTGGAGAAAAAGTAAAGCGCATTACAGCTTTGTCAAAATATATAGCTATATGCATTCCAGGTGCATCACTAATTAAAGTTGAGCGTGCTGCGTGTTTGGCAAAAGCTGATTTGGCAACATCAATAGTAAGGGAATTTCCAGAGCTACAAGGAGTAATGTGTGGGTATTATGGTGCTTATTTTCAAGAAGATAAGGAAGTAGTAGAAGCTGTTACTGAGCATTATAAGCCAATAGGACAAGAGCAAGAATGTCCTAAATCTCCATTAACAATTGCTGTATCCATTGCTGACAAAATAGACAGCTTAACTGGTTTAATTGCAGCAGGTGAAAAGATCTCCGGCTCCTATGATCAATTCGGTTTGCGGAGAATAGCTATTGGTATAATTAGAGTAACGCTTGAAAATAATTTACGCATTCCAATCAAGCTATTGATAGATAAGGCAGTGTCTTTGTATCCAAGGAGTGTATTTAGCAAAGATACAACGTTAGTTGATCAGGTCAATAAACTAAATAGAAAGCAAATTGCGGAAAAAGTATTCGAGTTTTGCTTAGAAAGGTTTAGAGTTATCTTAAAAAACAAGGAGATAAAGCAGGATATCATAGATTCTATACTCCTTCAAAACGGTGTTAGTGACTTATTAACAGCAGAAGAGCAAATCACAATACTGGACCGCTGCCTTGATACAACAGAAGGCGATCAGATACTCAGCGTATATAAAAGGGTTAGCAACATAGTAAATAAAGCAGAAAAAGGTGATAATATCACTTATAGCACATCTTACAGTAAAAGATTTTTAATCGAAGATGAGGAAATTGCACTATCAACTTATGCTATAACTGCCAATGAAAACATTAAACAGGCAACAAAAAATAACCATTTTAATGCAGCACTTGGCGAACTCGCTGGTTTTGCTCCGCTTATTAATCAATTTATGGACGCTGTAAAAATCAATTGTGATTCTAATGAACTAAGAAAAAATAGGTTGTCTTTACTTGCAAGTGTTGTTTCTATATTTCACTCAGTAGCAGATTTTAGCCTCATACAAGTCAAGCAATGGGCTATGTCATAAACGTTCAGGCAATAGAAGAGCAAATCAAATTATCTCCACAATCTTGTGGTGTGTACAAAATGATTGGGGATAAGAATAAGGCTTTATACGTTGGCAAAGCAAAAAAATTGAAATCTAGGTTATCTAGTTACCTTCAATTTGAAAATCTTTCTGAGCGAATCAGAGTCATGCTTTCACAAGTAATCAAAGTTGAGATCTTTATAACTGAAAACGAAATTGAAGCCTTGCTTCTTGAATCACAGTTAATAAAGTCGCTCAAACCTACTTATAATATTGTACTTACAGATGGAAAATCTTACCCATATATAACAATTTCCAAACACGTTTATCCAAGGATAGCAAAATATAGAGGCAAATTTAAGAAGGACGAATTTTACTACTATGGGCCATTCCCTTCTGCTGCTGCTGTTAAGAACACTATATTGTCGTTGCAAAAAGCTTTTCTCCTCAGAGTCTGTTCAGATCAATATTTTTCCTCAACAAAAAGACCATGTATTGAATATCAAATTAAGCGCTGTTCAGCGCCATGCGTAAATAAAATCACAAAAGAGGATTATTGCCAATCAATGAAACAAGCACAAGATACACTGCTTGGAAGGAATAAGGAAGTGCAAAAACAGTTACTTTCCACAATGGAAAAGTGTAGTAGTGAAATGAATTATGAACTTGCTGCTGTATACAGAGATAGGGTAAAATTCCTTCAACAAATTCAGATGAAAGCTGTTGACTTCTCTTTTGAGGAAGATGCAGATTTCTTTAGTATTGCACGTGAAGAAGATTTAGCGTGCATTAATGTGTTGTCATTTAGAAATAAATGTAACTATGGAAGCGTTCCTTACTTTGTTGAAAACTGCGGCGATCATTCAAATAATGAAATTTTATCCACCTTTTTGGTCAATTTATATAATCCAATTAACATACCACAAGATAAAATTTACGTTCCTGATTTTGTTACGGATAATGAAATCATAGAACAAGCTCTGCAAAAAATTACGCACAAATCAATAAAGGTTCTGCACACAAAGAGTAACGAAGAGCGTGATTTATTAAAATTTGTTTACAATAACTCTCAGCATAGTTTAGAGCAGAAGCTTATAGAGTATAAAAATAATCTAGAAAAACTTGAAGATCTTAGCAAAATCTTCTCATTATCTAATATTCCAAAACGTATCGAAGTTTATGATAACAGCCATATATCTGGAAACCAGCAAGTTGGTGTAATGGTTGTTGCAGGGCAGGAAGGCCTATTAAAAAGTGAATATAGAAAATTTACTATTAAAGAGGAAATTTCAGCTGACGATTATAAGATGATGAAAGAAGTGCTGACCAGACGTTTCTCCGGCAAGATAAAAGACATAATACCAGACTTTCTACTGATTGATGGTGGTCCTGGACATGTCTCTATAGTGCAAGATGTGCTGCAAACGTTAAATATTAATGTTCCTTTTGCTTGCATGGCAAAAGGCCCTGATCGCAACACAGGAAATGAAAGATTTTATATGCCAAATAGAGAAGAATTTAGTCTGGAAAATGACAGTAAAGTTATGCTTTACTTACAATCGTTACGTAATGAAGCTCACCGCTTTGCAATAACTACGCACAGAAAAAAACGCGACAAGCAATTTATAGTTTCAAGCTTAAGCAAAATACCAGGTATTGGTAACAAAAGAAAAAAAGCATTAATGTCTTATTTTGGTTCAGTAGAAAATATGAGCAAAGCTTCTCTAGCTGAGATTCAAAATGTATCTGGGATCAGTAAAGGTTTAGCAGAAATTATCTTAAAACATGTGAATGGACGATAGATCCCAGTGCCAAGGCACTGGGATAACAAGACTAGGACAATGACATGAGTAGTTGATACGTTACCTTTTTTTTACTTATGACACGCAGCGCAAACTTTATGTTCTTGTGTTGCTACACCTATTAGATTTGTTAAAGGCGGTTGTGAAACTTTTAATGTTTCTGAATTTTTTTGTAATTGTGACCCTAACGCTTCATGTAAAGGTTTTGCTTCATACTGCCGTCCTACTCTAACATTATTTGCAGCCAATTGTTCTGGAGTAACACCCTTACCCTCAACAAGTTCCACACGACCATTATCATGAATATTAATTTTAATGTTACATTCCTTTCCTTCAACATACCACTTAAGAGTCATTTGATACGACCCATTGGCTACTTCATAAATTTTTACTCCATTTTCATCAATCCGTAAACGTATTCCTCTTGTGTTACTTTTATCAGGCAGACAAAATGTAATTGTTCTTACATTGTATCTTTTGCAGACATCACCATTTAGAAGATCTGTCATGTTTATTTCTTTTGCATTATCACTGAGTACAACTCTTATGACAGGTTTAACGCTATTATCTTCATTTTTGCTTTCTTTGACTTTTATAGATTTCGCAGTATTGTTTTTTATATTTTTTGATATCTCTTCTTTAATTTGTTCAACAACTTTGCCTATAATCTCCTTACCGTTATACTTATTCTCTTCAGCAGTGTACCTATACATACCATCACTGTTCTTATGAATATGAGGTTTTGTGCTTACTTTGTTAGTGGTATTAGTAGAAGGATTATTCTGTGATATAAAGAAATTCTTCCATTTTTCTTCATCATCAAGATTAACACATTTGCATTCCTCTGTTTGTGAAGTTTTTAAAACAGCTGCAGAAGCTGATTCAATATTGGTATTTACCTCAGAAATTAAAGATATACTTTCACTACCTATCATATATGCCCCCTATGTATAACATGTAGCTGTTAGCATATCATTATCAGTTCGCTAGTCAACAGACTTGAAGAAATATATTTTTAGTATTTTGGATTGTATAGCTATGATAATTCGACGTCATACCGCGAATAAATCCACAACTGTACGAACGTCTAATTTAGCGAGAAAGTAAACCAAAAACATCAACCTTTGGTGTCATTTCATTAGCACTCCTCCTGTCATCCGGCTTTGTTGCATCGCTTAAAAATACTACACGTTTTTGTCATTCCAGCGCGTGACGCTAGAATCCATTTCCGTATTTTCAATGCCAACGACGTATTATATGCAACCTTCGCTTGCTAGATCCCAGATACTGTCTTTGATGTCAAACAAATTATCCAACTAAATTACAATTAAATGGTTGATTGTTTTTAAGAATACCAAAAAAGACATGCATTAATTTTCTCATTAACGCAAGGACTATGACTTTTGGGCATTTACCTTTACTTGCTAGACGCTGACAAAATTTTTGAAAATGATTATTATGGTTTTTGACTACTATAGCTGGCATATAAAGGGCTTTTCGGACGCGCTCAGATCCTATTTTACATATGCAACTTCTCTTACTTACAGACGATCCAGATTCATAATGTCCTGGATTTAGGCCAGCAAAAGCTGTAAATTGCTTAGCATTGTCAAAATTATCAACCGCTGGCATTTCTGCAATAACAGCAACAGCAGTAAGATGTCCTATACCTTTTATAGTCTTGAGGTTTTCTACCATATTTTTTAGATGTGGTAGTGATTTATATGCTCATTAATTTCTGTTTCGAGAACAATAATTTGCTCCTCTATTGCCAAAATTACCTTAGATATAGCTTCTTTGCAGCTGGAATGCATATTTTCATTTTCCAAGCGGTTCATCTGTTGCAATTTATCATTTTTTAGCGATTGCATACAACGGTAAAGATCTCTTAAATGCCTCATTTCAGGTGCAATTGGTTTCCAAAGAGCAGGTTTATTCGCAATACAAAATCTAGCTATCATAGCTGCATCTGATTTATCTGTTTTATTTCTGAGCAGCTCACTTTTGCCAAAAGCCTTGATTTGAGCCGGGTTTACTATACTAACATTATGCCCTAAATCATGCATAAAAGTAGCCAAATCTTCCCCATACCAGCTAGTTGCCTCAAGACACAGATGAATAAGATTTGCTCCATGGCCATTGCACCAAACCACAAGCTTTGCAAAGCCATCCTGATTATTTTGAAAGACTTTGTGTCGTTTTTTATTGTCCATCAGCAAACAAACATCAAATTTCTTTTTTGAAATATCCACACCCAAAATAGCATTTACTTGCATAAAATTACCTCCAAGACTATAAATAAACTGAGAGTTTAGACTAACCTTGTAATACGGGATATAATTCCAAAGATACTGTTCTGTCTTTTAACTCTATGGGAGGGGAGCAAAATCTGGAATTCGGCCTTATTGGCGTTAGTGTCAAGTCGGCTTCACCCTTCCTGCGTGGTATTTTAGCTCTAATGCCTCACATCATAAAGATACAAGTGTCACGCACTGGGATTGTAAAGGTCAACTAATTCGATGACAAAAATGTTAAGATAAAAGAAACATTTTTGAGGGAGTTAGGTATGAGAAGAAACACAGAAGATAAAACTTTAGAGAGAAATTACCAAAGTAAATGGAGATTTTTGATCAAAGAATATGAGCAAACAAAGGCAAAAAAGCATCCATTTTATAGATTTGTAGGCGATTTTTATCACGCTAATGGAATCAACAGACAAACATTCTGTAAATATTATAATAGGTATAGAAATAGCGGATTAGAAAAAGAGTTTTTACCAAGAAAAAGAGGTCCAAGATGGGAAAGCAGAAGAACAGATATTGAAATAGAAAAAGCAGTTATAGAGGAGCGGAAAAAAGGGATAAATAAATATGAAATTTGTGCTATACTAGCAAAAAAGTTGGGCAACAAAACACCTTCTCCATCTGGTATATATAATATTATTAAGAGAGCCGGCATGAATAAGTTGAGCACAAAAGAAAAAGAGGTGAAGAGAAAGATAATCAGGGAAAAAGCTGGAGAATTGGCACATATAGACTGTCATTATTTGAGTAAAGATATGATAATAAATGAGAGCAAAAGATACTATTTAGTGTGTGTAATAGACGATGCAAGCCGTATAGCATGGGCAGAAGTTTTAGAAAATATTCAGAGTCTGAATGTAATGTTTGCAGTGCTCAGATGTTTTAATTATATAAAGCAAAGTTACAGTATTCAGTTCAAAGAAGTAATGACAGACAATGGACCAGAGTTTGCATCAAGAAGTAATTTGGATGGACATCCATTTGAAAGAATGTTAGTTGAAATTGGCTTAAAGCATTTATATACAAGGCCATATAGACCACAAACAAATGGCAAAGTAGAGCGCTTTTGGCGGACTTTAAATGATGATTTGATTGAGGGAACAACGTTTGAGACCGTTCAAGAATTTAAGGATGAATTGTTTAGATATTTAATTTATTACAATGAACACAGGCCGCATCAAGCTCTTGGAGGTATTACTCCTTTGAGCTTTTTGCAAAATTTGTCAATGAATTAGTTGACCTTTACAACTTTATCTTATAATAATTTCATAGTTATTTTTTAAAGGATTATTATGGCACGCAATTTCCCACGATCAGATATGAAACAAAATGCGCTTGTAAATACGCCTCGCTTTCCAGTATTAAATAAAAAAGGAGAAGCAAGTACTTACTTTCATGATGAGTCTGATGAATATGGAGAAGAAGATATTGAACAAGGCCTTCGCGTGAAACACGATCCAAGAGAAGGAGAAGCAAGCACCTACAGTCCGTATCATTCTCATTGGCACCATGATCCTGATTATGATAATAGTTTTGATTGCAACTTCTGCCAGGATGATATTAAGAATGGTAATGAGCCCTCTCCTGGGCGTACATGGTTGGAAGAATCGCATGAAGAAGGAGAAGCAAGTACTTACCGTTCACATGCTCAACGTCCACATGCTCACCCTGGCGGTCCGTACCATTGTAAAAAACGCCATTATGATGATGAAGGAGAAGAAAGTACTTACGTTTCTGGTTTCGAGATTAGTTCTGTTCTTATATTAACCCAAATGGATGATGAGACGGCTGCTGATCGTACAATAACCATAACTTTTGATTAGAAAGCAATAGAAAAGCCAAGAAAATAGGATAAACTCAGGAAATATTTGAAAATTAAATGAGGTTACCGATACTAATCTCATATAAGACTGCAATTGCTTCTGGATTTTTTAATAGTCCAGAAGTTGCAAATAAATCTTCGCATGGGGCGAACGACCAGGATTGAACTGGCGACATTCAGTACCACAAACTGACGCTCTACCAACTGAGCTACGCCCGCCACATATAAAAATTTTTAACATACTAGTGCAAATAGTCAATTGATTATTTCAGCCAACTCCTTTACTCTAAGCTCTGGTGTGGTTTGCATTATAGTAATGGAATTTCTAATAAATTTAGCATTTGCATTCATTGGCGGTGTGATACTCAATTGTATGCCTTGCGTTTTTCCAGTTCTTTCTCTCAAAGCAATAGCAATACTGAATGACACAAAAGACCCAATTAAATTAAGATTAAATGGTATAACCTACACCCTTGGAGTATTGACTAGCATGTTGATATTATCCTTAGTGTTACTCACGTTACGTAATATAGGCTATTCAGTGGGCTGGGGTTTTCATATGCAGTCCCCTATTTTTGTACTAATATTACTATATGTAATGTTTGCAATAGGCTTATGCTTTTGTGGCTTATATGACATTCCTCTAATATTTTCTCACTCTGGCAGAATGAATAGCAGTTTTTTTGTTGGAATGCTTGCAACACTGGTTGCAACTCCATGCACTGTGCCTTTTATGGCACCAGCTATAGGCTTTGCTCTTACTCAGTCATCAACACTTTCTGTCGGCATTTTTTTATCCCTAGGCTTTGGGATATCGTTTCCTTATTTGATTATATCATTTTTTCCAACTACGCTAAAGTTCCTACCAAAACCTGGGAGGTGGATGGAAACACTTAAACATTCTTTATCATTTCCTATATTTTTATCCGCTATTTGGTTGTTTTGGGTATTAATTAAAGAGTCAAGCACAGGAATGGTATTATCCACACTTACTGGGCTGTTAATTCTAACGTTTAGTATATGGATATGGAATTTTTTTAATAATATCAAAGCATTAACAAAATTTTCTCTCTTTGCACTATTACTATCACTCAATCTGCTACCATTCATTTTATTTGAAATAACACAGAAAGCTATTTTACAAAGTGATTTACAAGCAAATAAAAAAATAAATTTTTCTCAAGAAGAGCTGAGTAGGTTGACTAGTGGTGGACAGTCAGTTTTTGTAGCAATTAGTGCTGATTGGTGCTTAACTTGTAAATTCAATGAGGTTACATTAAATTCAGAGCCTGTACAGCAACTTCTTAAAGCTCACAATGTAATATACATGGAAGGTGATTGGACAAATCAAAACAAAGAGATAGCTGATTATATAATAAAATTTAAAAGAGGCGGTATTCCTTTGTATGTTCTATATACTGGAGGCCAAGAAGGAAAAGTTTTACCACAGATTCTGAGTAAGGATTTACTAGAGTATGAGCTTGAAGTTCGCTAGGCATGAAGTTTTTAGACTTCTTTCGAAACTATTTTGCACATAACAAAATCAAATTGTCATCCCAGTGCGTGACACTTGTATCTTTATGATGTGAGGCATTAGAGCTAAAATACCACGCAGGGAGGGTGAAGCCGACTTGACACTAACGCCAATAAGGCCGAATTCCAGATTTTGCTCCCCTCCCATAGAGTTAAAAGACTGAACAGTATCTTTGGAATTATATCCCGTATTACAAGGTTAGTCTAAACTCTCAGTTTATTTATAGTCTTGGAGGTAATTTTATGCAAGTAAATGCTATTTTGGGTGTGGATATTTCAAAAAAGAAATTTGATGTTTGTTTGCTGATGGACAATAAAAAACGACACAAAGTCTTTCAAAATAATCAGGATGGCTTTGCAAAGCTTGTGGTTTGGTGCAATGGCCATGGAGCAAATCTTATTCATCTGTGTCTTGAGGCAACTAGCTGGTATGGGGAAGATTTGGCTACTTTTATGCACGATTTAGGGCATAATGTTAGTATAGTAAACCCGGCTCAAATCAAGGCTTTTGGCAAAAGTGAGCTGCTCAGAAATAAAACAGATAAATCAGATGCAGCTATGATAGCTAGATTTTGTATCGCTAATAAACCTGCTCTTTGGAAACCAATTGCACCTGAAATGAGGCATTTAAGAGATCTTTACCGTTGTATGCAATCGCTAAAAAATGATAAATTGCAACAGATGAACCGCTTGGAAAATGAAAATATGCATTCCAGCTGCAAAGAAGCTATATCTAAGGTAATTTTGGCAATAGAGGAGCAAATTATTGTTCTCGAAACAGAAATTAATGAGCATATAAATCACTATCCACATCTAAAAAATATGGTAGAAAACCTCAAGACTATAAAAGGTATAGGACATCTTACTGCTGTTGCTGTTATTGCAGAAATGCCAGCGGCTGATAATTTTGACAATGCTAAGCAATTTACAGCTTTTGCTGGTCTAAATCCAGGACATTATGAATCTGGATCGTCTGTAAGTAAGAGAAGTTGCATATGTAAAATAGGATCTGAGCGCGTCCGAAAAGCCCTTTATATGCCAGCTATAGTAGTCAAAAACCATAATAATCATTTTCAAAAATTTTGTCAGCGTCTAGCAAGTAAAGGTAAATGCCCAAAAGTCATAGTCCTTGCGTTAATGAGAAAATTAATGCATGTCTTTTTTGGTATTCTTAAAAACAATCAACCATTTAATTGTAATTTAGTTGGATAATTTGTTTGACATCAAAGACAGTATCTGGGATCCATTTTGCGTGTAATTCTACTATAGTGTTATGCTTTGATGTAATTTTTGATGTTTATCCACTGTATTAATTTGCGAACAAAGTTGGCTTTGTTGCATCGCTCAAAAATACTACACGCCTTTGTCATTCTAGCGCGTGACGCTAGAATCTATTTATATATTTTCAATGCCAACAACGTATTATATGCAACCTTCGCTTGCTAGATCCCAGTGTCGATGCACACAACTGTACGAACGTCTAATTTAGCGATAAGATAGGAAAAAAATTAGGGTGTGAAGTGTGTTTTATTACAAAGAAATAATATCAAAATTGCCGAAAGCAGTGTTAGATGAAATAGGCAAAGCGGTTGGCGTTGATTACAAAGTGGGCAAACTTACGGGAGAAAATATATTTAATTTACTGCTGTACAGCATATTGGAGAAAAACGAGCTGAGCTTGCGGACTATCGAGGAAAATTATCGTCGGATGTTTTGCCTGAATACGCGCCATTCATCGGTGGCAAGCCGCTTAAAAACGATACCAATTAAGTACTTCGAAAGAATTTTTTCGTTCGTTTTACAAAGTTTTTGTAACCAAAAAGACCAAGAAAAGCTATTAATTATAGATTCCACAACCCTGCAGTTATCGAGCAAATTACTGCAATCTGCAATACCATGGCGTGGTGGTGCAAAGAATATGGTAAAGTGCACCGTTGCCACTGACGGCAGGTTTGCAAAGTTGCTGAACTTGTATACTCAAGCCAAGGGCTCCTCTGACAGCACATCGTTCCGGGAAATGATTTTAAATCACGGTCAAGAGTCGATTTGCATATTTGATCGAGGACTGCAAAAACGTGCAACTTTCGAGGAGTTTATAGATAAAGGCATACATTTTATCACACGTGGCAACGATAATATTCGTTATCAAATTGTGCGTATCCACGGAAAAGTTGCAGGCATGCAGACTGGAACGCTTGAGCTAATGGAAGATGTAGTAGTCAGGCTGGGGCAAAAAGGTTCAAGATTTTTGTCGTTTGAAATCAGGCTAATTAAAGCGCAAAATCGACAGAATGGCGAAGTTCTCACATTTTTGACTAATATTTATGAAATGTCTGCTGAAGAAGTCTGCGCTCTTTACAAAAGGCGCTGGTCAATAGAAGTTTTCTTCAAATTTATCAAGCAGGAGCTCAACACGAAGCATTTTCTTGGACATAGCAAAAACACAATTTTGGTCACACTATACATGATTCTTATTGCTTCGGTTTTATTAACAGAATACAGAAAACGCAGCGAAATCAAGAGTTATAAGTTTGCAAGGAGAGCTTTTATGAATGAACTCAGGCTTGAAATCCTAAAACCTGTCATTGAATATTGTGGTGGAAACCCAGAAAAAGTCTACGATTATTACCTTTTTCACTTTCCATAACAAACGTTCGTACACTTGTGTGTCGATGCACTGGGATGACGAAAAAAGGGAAAGTTTTATTAATAATTTCAAATCTTTGCGTAGCGATGCAACAAAGCCGGATGACACCATTTTTCGCATTTTTGCCTTCAAATTTGCAATGTTCGTGCAGTTGTGTGTCACGCACTGGGATGACAGAGTTTCAAAAAAAGTCTATTCAATTATTCTACCACAATTTTGCTCTATAACATTTGCTACGTTTAATATTCCAGATTCATCATAATAATTTCCAATTACTTGTAAGCCAAGCGGTAAGCCTTCATTAGAGAGTCCAACAGGAACCGAAATTGCAGGTAATCCAGCTAGACTTGCAGGTACAGTGAATACATCATTAATACACATCATAAGAGGATCTGGTTTTTCGTTTAAACCAAAAGCTTCTGTTGGAGCAGATGGAACGAGTATGTAATCTATTTTTTCAAACGCTTTTATGAAGTCATTGCGGATTAATGCCCTGATGCACTGTGCTTTTTCATAATATTCATTGTAATGGCCTGAAGAAAGTGCATAAGAACCAATTAAAATCCTTCTTTTTACCTCTTTACCAAAGCCCTCTGCCCTTGTTAACGAATACATATCTTCAAGCGTGTCAGCATCAACCCTAAACCCATAACGCACGCCATCATAACGAGCAAGATTAGATGATGTTTCAGCAGAACAAATTAGATAATAGACTGGAATTGCATATTTAGTATGTGGCAGTGTGATTTCAACAACCTCAGCTCCATTTTCTTTTAAATAAGAAGCAACTTTTTCCCAATGGAGAACAATTTCATCTGAGATTCCATCCATTCTATATTCTTTTGGTATACCGATACGCTTACCTTTGATATCGCTATTTATAAAATTGGAAAATTTAGGTACTGGCCTTTCACTTGATGTTGAATCTTTTTTATCATAGCCAGAGATGGCTTCCAGCATTAATGCAGCATCAGAAACAGAACGTGTAATCACCCCTGCTTGGTCAAGAGAACTAGCAAATGCAATCATACCAAAACGTGAGCATCTTCCATACGTTGGTTTTACCCCAACCACTCCACAATAAGCTGCTGGTTGACGTACAGAACCACCAGTATCGCTTCCGAGCGTTCCAGCACATAAAAATCCTGCAACAGCTGCGGCGGAACCACCAGATGATCCACCAGGTACAACTTTTTCTCCATCACTTTTTCTGAGCCATACGTTTTCAACAGGGCCAAAATAACTATTCGTATTTGCAGAACCCATAGCAAATTCATCCATATTAAGCTTGCCAAGCATTACTGCACCACTTCGCAAAAGCGAATCAGAAACCGTAGATTCATAAGTTGGTACGAAATTTTCTAGCATTTTTGAAGCTGCTGTTGTTTTGATTCCTTTAGTGCAGAATAAATCTTTAACACCAACTGGTATACCCATAAGTGGTGAAATTAAATCACCATTTTGCTTAGAGAGCTGCTCATCTGCAGCCTTTGCAGCCTCAATTGCTATTTCTGGAGTTTTCGTTATAAACGCATTCAATTTTTCATTTTCAACTGCATTGATATGCGCTTCTATAAGTTCCACAGCGGAAAAATTCTTCTTTTTGAGCCCCTCATGCATCTGCACAATGCTTAATTTTTGTAGTTCGTTCATCAATTTTTAACTATTCAAAGAGGTTAATTGTAGCAACGATGCGGCAAAAAATCTATACATTTATATCTACAGAATTTCTTAAGTACTGATAATTCATTAATCAAAATTGACAAATGTTAAAATATTAGCTATAATTACTATATATACTAATTGTACTAAGGAGATAGTGATATGACGAATAGACCAAACCCAACTCCACTAGAAGCTGCAAAAAATGTATACAATAGTTACTTGCTTCTACACAAACTTAACGAACTTAAAGTTAATGATGGAAAGTCATTCAATGATGTAATTTTAAAAGCAATAAATGAAAGCAAAGAACAAGTAGAATTTAAAGTAGAAGGTAAAAAATATCAAATTAAGATTACCAAAAAAGGCGTTCACTATAAACTGGAAGTTTTAGGTCAGCATACTAAACCAGAAGTTAAGGATGTACTGAGCTATACTGGTGAGGAAATCATAGGTCTATGGGCTAAAAGTGAAGTTTCTTTCGAGAAAGATACGAATAATGTGGCATTTGCTGTTGGTTTGCGCGATGAAGCTAGATTGCAAGATTTAAAAGTAGGTGGGCTAGGTAAAAAAGTTCCATTTAATTTGCGTTTTGCAAACTTTTATAAAGTTATAGAAATATTAGAAGACGAATCAAAGACATTAAAGGAAAGATTGAGGTTGGCAAATAATATAGCAACAGGTTCAGGGAAAACTGGTGATATAGCACTTTTAAAGCTTTGGGCTTATCTTACAGACACTCCGTGCATAACTATGGTTCCCGATCATTTGATAGATCAATCTAATAATTTTGATAAAGAATTTTTACCTGATGAAGTTGTAGTAAAATTCGCTAAATCTTTTACTGAGCAAAATACTAGATTTGCAACTACAACATTTACTGAAGCGTTAGAGAAGCAATGGAATCTGTTCAACAATACATATGGTAAAAATAACAATGAACCAGCATTATTCATTGTGGATGAACCTACAAAACTGAAGGCAAATGTCGTGCAAATGGTCCGTGCAATTTATATAGCACTCTATAATCTTATTGCTATTTTTAGTGCTACACCAAATGCATTCTTGAGTAAAGAATTTCAGATACCAGAACAAAACCAAATTTTACTTTCTCCAAAAGAAAGAACAGCACTTAGAATTGGGAAGATACCTATATTTTATGTTGCTAATGGAATATATTCTATGTGTCACAATAATACTCACTCAAGAGGATATGTTGGACCAGAAGAGCAGTACATTCAAAAATATGAAAATACACACACAAATCTAGATGGTTCTAAAAAGAACAATCAAGATCTCAAAAAAAGTATAAATGCAGCACAAGATAATCAAGAAAAATCACAATTATTCTTGAGATTCATTGACAAAACTTTAGATAGTAAGGCCTACAAGGTAACACTAATCGCTTCTGAAAAAAAATATCATAATAGAGATGATTATATTACAAACATTGTTGAAGCGATAACTGGCACTAAGAGACTTAATGATGTTTTAACTAAAGATAATCTAGAGTTGGAGCGTAGAGGATCAGAGCGTAAAGAATCATTTTTTACTTCCATAAGGAAATTAAATACTGGACTAAGTGATGAAGAAATCAAATCTTTTATTGAAGAAAACTTAGACACCAGAGTTGGTGGAGAATTACTTGCATCAACAAAACTCCGTAACATAATTGATATTTTTAATGAGTACAGGAAGAGTGGTAAAGCATTTAATAAAAATGAAATAAGTGAGTTTATCGAAAACAAGTATGGTATTACTAATACTAGTAGTACTAATTTCAAATCAGAATTAACAGACATTATATGGGAATTAGGTGATATTTATAGAAATAACCCTAAACTTCAAGAAAATTTTGATCGTAACTATAGAGGAGATAAAAAGCTTCATGATAATATTTTTTCAAAATCAAAAAGGGATACAATCAAAAAGTTTTGTGAAAAAGATGTCATTATTTCTTATTTTGATAGAAAATTCAGACGTTTTAATGCTGAAGGGATAGAAACTATAGAAAATTTATCTAAAGATGATAAAGACAATGTACTGAACTTTGTTAAAGCAGGCTTTGTACCAAAAATTATTTCTAAAGAACTTGCAATGGGAATTGATGCTCCAATTGATTACGGTGTGTTACTTGCGCCAGAGCCCTCTGAAATACTGAGTCCAGATTTTTGGCTACAGTTTACAGGAAGAGTTGGAAGGGATCCAAATAGAAAAGGTAAGTGCTACGTTGATTTTTACATAGCAGAACAAGAGTATGTTAATTTGAAATATAAAAAAGAACTATCTAATGTACAAAAACAATATAACCCTAAGTATGGTAGAATAACTTCAGCATACCCAGATAGCATACCTAAAGAATATAGAGATTTTCCAATTGTACCAACAAAGTTAACTATATCTGGTGCAGACTATAGACTTGTAGATAAAAAATATATGCACTATGAAACTCCAATGTATTTAAACCTTGAGAACATCAGTACATTATCAGGAAAAGGTTTTTTTGATGCAATGGAAAGAGGGAATGAAAAATATTATAATGATGAAATCAATATTTATTCCATATATGCGTCATTAATGAGTGAAAATATTCATAGCACTTTCAGACAATTTTTGCGTAAAGATGGTGCTGTACTTACAAATGAAGATGGTAATTTGTGTTACCATGATAAGGATTCTACAAAACGGCCAATTTCTTCAAAAGTTTTCTATGATTCAATCTTTCAATCTATAAAAGATACGCTAAGTGTAATAAATACTCATTTTAATTATGACAAGGAAAGAGTATTGAAAGTTTTTTACAACGCATTATTGATGCAAGAATGTCACAAATTTGTAGACATTACACATAACGATATCATAGAAGATAAATATTTTCACTCTTCAAAACATTATCTTCCACAACTACCCTTACAAAGTATAATGGCATTCATTTATCAAGAGCTAGCAAGCGCCATGAAAAATGAAATGGCGGTAAAAGGTAGCAATGCAATTCCAAAATACTCCGATGATATGTCATTAGAAGATTGGGCACATTACATAGTGCATACAAAACCTATGAGCTTTGAGAATCTAGTTAAAGCCGACCCTAACTCAAATGCTCCAATTTTCATGGAACAAAAAGAAAGATCTCAGCGAAAGAATGTTTCTGTGCATAATGCAAGTGCGAAACTATCTAACACAACTGGCTCTTCAGTTCCAGCAAAAGCTCCAGATGCTAAAGCTAGCACTGGTGGCCAACAAAAAGTTGGTTTTGCTAACACTATACAAAATAAACCAACACATCAAGTTAGTGAACCTTTCATGACTGGTCCAACAGTTTCATTAGAGGATCCTTCTACTACAAATGAGTCACCACAACAAACTAGCACAAAGAAAAAAGTGATGTATGGTTTTATGGCAGTTTCTCCATTTTTAGCAGTAGGAATTTATACAGCAATCGTTTTTCTAGGATCTACTGGTTTAGCTTTTAATCCTGCTGTAGCTGCTAGCATATTTATCGGGGTTGCATTAGCTGCTATTGCATTATTTGGAATAATAAAAGTATGCGAAAAAGTAAGTAGAGAGAAGCAAGAAAATCCAGATATTGATACATGTACTACAATTGAAGATATTGGGACTCCTGAAAATTTGACTGATAAAACTCAAGATTGTCCAGTTGGAGCTTGATAGTTCGAAAGAAGCTTATTTGTCAGTCAAATTAGTATACTAGTGAAAAAAATACATTATAATTAAACCTCTTTGATCAAGTAAATCATTAAGTGGCAATAGCGCTTTCACAAAATATTATCTCTCTTATCATGATACTATCTGTTGCAGTTGTTGATATGGCTACTGATTTGTATTCAGTGGCATTACCAAATATTGCAAGTTATTTTAACGTGGAAGGTAGCATAGCACAGCTTACAATTAGTTTTAATTTGGTAGGGCTTGCAATATCAGGATTAATCTATGGGCCATTATCAGACCATTATGGTAGGCGCCCAATAATGTTAGTCGGTATGACAATTTTTACTTTAGCAAGCATAATATGCTACTTAGCTGATAATATTGTATTTTTTATATTCATTCGCTTCATACAAGGAATGGGAGCTGGCGTTGCAGGCGTTGTAGGATATGCAGCAATAAGAGATATGTATTCAGGTAGCGACTACTCAAGAGTAATTTCAAAATTGAATATGGTTGTAGCGCTTTCACCTGGAATAGCACCAGTAATAGGGAGTTATGCAATATCACATGGGTATAGTTGGAATTTTCTGTTCCTTATTATGTCATTAACAGCAATCATTATGCTAGGTCTGATTTACTTCAAATTACAAGAAACATTAATTGTAAATAAAAATAAAACTAGTATCAGCCTTGTGATTACTAATATTTTCAAGCAATATATTCAAATCTCTAGAAATTACCGTTTTCTTGGATTCTCCGCTATTCACGGGTTAACTTTTATGTGGCTTTGGGCATACATTGCTAACTATCCGTTCATATTTGAATCTATGGGTGTTGAAGTGCAATATTTTGGGTATCTCATATCAATTATCGTTATATTTTATATAATTGGAACTCTCATTAACAGAAGATATGTACCGAAAATAGGAATTAGTAAGATGTTGATAATAGGTTTGGTGTTGCCAATAATATCCGATAGTTTAGTTCTGTATTTTTATTTCATAAATAAATTAAATGTGTTCACTCTTCAAGCTGCATGGATTCCAAGCAATATCGGTCTTGCATTAATAATAAGCAACAACGTCACCTCTGCTTTAGAAACGATTAAAAATATAGGGCTTGGTAGCGCTGTCATTTCATTTTGCAACATGGCATTTGGAGCTATCGGAATCTACATAGTAGGAAAATTTTTTCACTATGGTATTTTGTCAAATCTACTCTTGACAATTTCATGTTCTATCATTGCAATCCTCATATACAGCTTGCTCAAATACAATGAGGTATCCATTCAGGTGAATGGAAAAAAGTGAGTAGACAAGATATGTTAAAAAAATAATAGATCTTGGTCTACTTACTAAGACTACATATGTATAGCTAAGATAAATAAGGTTTACCTAATAGAATCAGTAATATTTAAACAATTTTTGAAAACAAGCAGTTGTCATTCCAGCGCGTGACGCTGGAATCCAGGAATTTCCTTTAAACTGGATCCTAGACCCAAATCATAGGATGACAAAAAAATGATAAACCTTACCTATTTTAGCTATATCTATAATAGATCAAAATCTGGTGCTAAAGGTTCATTATATGTTCCACAACCTTCCTGATCACAAGAGTGATAAGGTGGTACGTGATATTCATGTGCACTTGCAGAACATTCACTGAGTAATTCTTTACCATCACCTGTAAGAGTAAAGTTATCTATTTTAACCATGGTATTAATATTCTTACCAGTAAGAACGAATTTTCCATTTTCAAATTCTATAAAAAAATCTTTTATACCATAATCGCCAGGCCAACCTTCAATTCGTAGATATTCATCAGTTGTATCCCAGAAAAATCCAGGAGAAACTTCCTCAATATATTTCATATGAGTCTGGTCAACTTCAGCAATTACAGTACCCTTATCATCAGTTATACGCAAATGATAGCGATATTCTGTAGTGTTCAGATTTCCACCATCACCAGAAGAACTAGATCCCAATTGTTCCCCCTTTTCAAATTTATATCCTTTGCATTTATTCATACATATTCCTATGTTTATTAATTAGTAGTAATATAATGTGTTTTTAACATAAATCAATGATAAATTGACTATTTTTATTAAAAATTTGACTCCAACATGAATTAAAAAGTAACACATAAAACCAATAAGATAGCATGCATTTGGACAATGATTCTGAATTACTGGATATCTTCAGTGTTTACATATAACATTTTGATATTAACTATAGAGTTCAATTAATGTTTTTAAGAATATTTAAAAATGTATTCTTATTTTTAGTAAGTATATTATTCGTCTGCCCAATATTATCGTTAATATCGATTTTATTTACAGATACAGCAAACTCTGATTGGGTAATCAGTACGCTTTTTCCTGAATATATACTGAATACGTTAATTTTGATGATAGGAGTGGGTGGAATATCGTTTGTGTTTGGAGTAATTCCAGCTTGGCTTACCACATTTTTTTCATTTCCTGGTCGCAGAATTTTTGAGATTGCTTTATTTTTTCCTATCTCGATTCCAGGATATATAATATCATTCGTTTATGTAAATACTCTTGAGTTTTCAGGTCCAGTGCAAAGCTCTTTAAGAGAATTTTTTCAATGGAGCAAAGGTGATTATTGGTTTCCGGAAATAAAGTCCCTAAGTGGTGGAATACTAGTAATGGGCTTTAGTTTATACCCATACGTTTACATATTAGTTCGCTCAAATCTTAAGAATGTTAGCAACTCCGTTACGATTGCATCGACACTTGGGTTTTCATCATTGCGCAGTTTGTTTTCTGTCATAATACCATCTATACGCCCGTCAATTATAGCCGGATTGTCATTAGTTCTCATGGAGGTAATCACGGATTTTGGCACACCACAGTTTCTTGCTATAGATACTTTTACAACAGGAATATACCGTACGTGGTTTTTACTGCATGACAAATATTTAACTACTATTTTGGCAGTTGGGGAATTGGTTTTCGTCGTAATGCTAATATCCCTTGAAAAAAGCCTGCAAAAAAAAGGAATATCCTATTCATCAATCAATACCAATTCAGACTATCACAGTAAACGTAATATAAATGGCACTATACCATTAATCTTTACTTACATTATGTGTATATTACCAATACTCATAGGTTTTATCCTGCCAATTATTCCGCTGATATATTGGAGCGTAGAAAAGGGATTTTTCATATACGATACAAGATTCTATAATATAATAGCAAATAGCGTGAGTTTATCATTTATCACTGCGTTGATCTCTATTAGCATTGCAATAGTAATTGGATACACAGCACGTAAAAATAAAATAATCAGAAACATAGCACGCATCATTTCTCTTGGCTATGCAATTCCAAATGCAATCATTGCCATCAGCATAATAATATTTTTAAGCAAAATATCCTCCTTCGTTACCCAGCATGTTGTAGAAATTAGTTTGGTGGGGACTATAGGTGCCTTAGTTTATTCATATTTATTTCGTTTTTTTGCGATATCATTTAAGGCAGTAGAATCAGGCCTCAAAAAAACACCGAATGAAATTGAATGGACTGCATATACTATGGGTCATGGCCCTATTTCCACATGCCTGAATATTCATATCCCTCTCATCAAGAAAAGCATTCTATCAGGATTCTTGCTTGTATTTATTGATACCATAAAGGAGCTCACAGCAACATTAATCATAAGGCCATTTAATTTTGAAACTATATCAACAAGAATATATGAGCTTGTAAGTGATGAGCGTTACAGAGAAGCAGCACCGTTTTCACTAATAATAGTTGCAATAGGTTTGATTTCCACAATCGTGCTCTTTAAACTTGATGACGAGAGCAAAAAGTAAATTTCTTTTTTAAGTATTGATCTATTTATCATATTACCTAAAAATTTAATTGAAGTATTAAATTATATATCTTATATTAAAATATTAACAATTAGCTTTAAGTTGAAAATATGGGATATAGTCAGTTAACAGAAAAACAGAAAGAGTTATATAAAGAGTTACATGCTGCAATAGATAAAAATGAAGATGTTAGTGATATATTAAAATTAGAAAACAGTAGAAATATGAGCTCTATTCTTGTTGGTTATAATGGTCGTAGAAGTCTGCTATTTTATGCTTGTCTTGCTAAAAATAAGCATAACGCTAATAAAATAATAGATTTTGCAAAACAAGAGAATATTCTTGAGAGCTTGCTTGAAAAGCGCTTGGGTGATGATCTCGCAAAAGAATTATCTGGAAAAGATGGTGATAAGTATACATATATTAATAAAACTATTATTTCCGCGATAAATCAAGAACAAAAAATACGCAGAGCAGATTCATGTGTGATGTTTACACTAACTTTATGTGTTTTGGTAGGAGGAGTAGGGCTCATTATTAGTGGAATAATAAGTAAAATTGACCCACGTTCGGAAATTGGGTTAATTGTACTTGTTTGTAGCGCCTGTATAATTGTGAGTAGTATGCTTCTAGGATGTGTTTTTGCTCTTATTGCTGGTTATATTGAAGAAAAACTAAAACCTTCTGTTGAAGGAGTTCGCAAAGCACTCACAGATGAGCAAAACTTGCAACCACAAAACGCTCCTTCTACTGAGGAACAAAAGGTTCAAAAAGGTAAGCATGATGAAAACACACAGCAATCACCAGAGAGTGGTATGCCAGAAATAGTTGGCGTTGAGATAGTGGCAAATGTTCTTACCCAGGAAACTTAAACACCTGAGAGATGATAGGTTATATATATGCTACCAGCCTGGTGAGAAGCTAAAGCTTTCTAATTTTATTATTATTTAAAAAATAGTTACCTAACAGACCAATTCTTCATATTCAATTCATACATGCAATCAATAAGGTTAAATTATTATATATAAGCATTAAAAAATGTTTATATATAATTTAGAAATCAAAACTCAAGACTACATGCCAGCATTAAAAATTATAACGTATCCCAATTTCCGTGATTCCTTCTATAACTGACATATCAAAGCGTCCACCTGTGGTAAAACCAAGCGCAAAAATTATCTGCGGAGTGAATGCATAATCAACACCGAACTCCAGTTTATATGGAACATGACTCAATATCTTTCTTGCTAGAGAGTCAGATGGTTCATTGTTCGCATTAGTATGTTCATCTTGTGTCGATTGTGCAGTACTGTCGCTTTTATTTATGTGAAGATAGTGAAAATATCCCCCTAAACCTCCACTAAAGTACATAGTAACAGGATCAATATCTAAGAAATCAGGATAATAACGGTAGTTTATCAAAAAACGAGCTCTTATATTCTCCAATGTGTGAATATCACTGTTAATCTCAAGTTCAAGTTTAGAGTTTTTTCGATCATTATAACCAATAAGAAAGCTAGGACGAACACTCAAGCCACCATTGTATTTATCATCAACGTATCCACCTCTAACGTATCCTCCACCAACGTTTAAACCTACATAGTATTTATTTTCTGAATCAGCTGAATCAACGGCACCTGCTAAAGATGAAGTAAATAATGCAGCTAAAGTGAAGAATTTCTTCATTTTTATGTAACTCCCTATATAAAAAATATATATAATGTATAAATATACATGTTTTATATTAAAAATAACATAACTATTAAGTTAGATTATATAAAATTTATCATTAGGCAAATGATTTTTCACAAGAAACATTGTTCGTATATTAGCGCCCAGGCTGTGGTACATGATAAGTTACGAGTAAATATTAACCGATCTAATTAAATAATTAACTTTATTGTTAATTGGTATTGGTAGGGCTGCCAGTTGGGCCCATAAGAATTATTTGCTCGCCTTCTTTTAGATATTTACATAAATTACTGGAACCACCAGTTTCGAGCACAATAGTGGAGATTATTCCTTTTTCTTTATCTACTTCAGTACCTGTTACAGCTATACCTTCCATAGCAAAACTTGTACTATTAGCTTTCTCACCGTTAACTTCAAAGTTTTGTAATCTAAAGAATTGTCCAGGCTGGAAATTCCTCGCTGCAAGTGGCGCTTTAATCACTATTTCTACCACTTTATTGGTTAAATACTGAACCTTTATGACTTTTGCAGTAAATTGCTCTTTTATTTTGTTGAAAAACTCTTCGTTAATTTGGACCGGCGTCATCCGAGTAGCTGACACTGGGATCTGCACATTTTTTTCCTCCTGGATCCCAGTATCAAGTACTGGGATGACATGGAAAGGTCGATTAACCTCACTTAAGAGCTGAGAAATAATAGGATAACCATTCTTGACACTTGCCATAGCTTTCACAACACTGCCACTATATGAAGGATGTAAGTCACCAAAAAAGCTGATTGCTTTGTTGCCTTGCTTGTATACTAATATTCTATCTTTATCCTCCATTTTAGGGGAGAAAATTTGATCTACTTCCTTTCCTGACGAATCCAAATGAGTAAAATATCCTTTATTCAATTTAAAATGTTCCTTATCTTCAGTTGCAATAACAGTATTTGGCTCAGTACCTGCTGCTATGAAAATAGAACGTGCTTTTATACATTTTACTTCACCGGATTTATTGCCTGCTAGCTTCAATGATTCAGTGTGATTATATTTATCTGTCAGGATTTCAACTGGTTCTAAATTTTCGATAAAGTGAATTCCTTCTGATAACGCATTTTGCACCTCTTCACTATTTAATCGATAACTTGGAGAATCTTTCAACTCTTTTCTATATATAACTTTTACTCCCCCCCAGTTTTGCATTAACTCTAATATTTTCGGTTCTTCCCCACTTTCTTTTGCAATCTTGTACTCTTCTCTAATTAATTTAGCATGTGATATAAACTCATTTGCAATCTCGCGCTCTTCATCTGTCCAATCTTTTTCAACATAATTCTTTCCGTGTTTATCTACCAGTATTGCGTACCGATAAAGAAATTTTTCTACTTGCATTGGGTAATACGCTAAAGCTTCAGTAGCAGTGTCAATTGCAGTAAGTCCTGCTCCTATTACAACTACTGGCATGCGGACTTGCAGGTTTGCTATGGAATCAAATTTAAGAGCACCTGTCAGCTGCAGTGACATCAAAAAGTCAGATGCCATACGCACTCCACGAGCTAGCATGTTCTTTATTTTTATCGTTTTAGGTTTGCCAGAGCCAAGCGCCAAGGCGATGTGATCAAAGCCTAAATTGAAGCTACCTTTCGCGGTAATTGTGCTACCAAAACGAATTCCTCCATAAAGTGCAAAATTTTTACGTCTTTCTAGCAATAATCTGATAATTTTTAAGTAATTCTTGTCCCATCTAGATGTAATTCCATATTCTGCCACTCCACCAAATCCACCAGCCGTGCGTTCACTTAATTTCTCATACTGAAAGTTTTTAATCGGCTGAAAATCGTCAATTAAAGGCTCAATTTTTAGTCCATCAATCGCAACAACATTATGTCCGTCACTTAATAAATGATGAGCCAAATTAAAGCCTGCAGGGCCTTGCCCCACAATTAGAACATTTTTTCCAGTATTTTCTTTTGGCAATGGACGCTGAAAATTTAAAGGATTCCAACGGCTAAGCAGAGAATATATTTCAAATCCATACGGTAAGCTGAGCACGTCATCCAAAGTTCTTGTTTCAATCATTGGTACATTCACAGGCTCCTGCTTTTGATATATGCACGAATTCATGCAATCATTGCATATCCTATGCCCTGTTGCTGCACATAAGGGGTTATCTATCATCACGATTGCAAGGCTTGCTATGCTGTACCCCTCACTTTTCACCATATTCATTTCTGATATTTTCTGCTCTAGTGGGCAGCCGTGTAGTTCAACGTTAAGTGGGGATTTTTTGAAAATATTGTCATTATTCAATGTACTCCTTGCGCATCCATCTGTTATTTCAGTATACCCACCTGTCATCTGAGTACATTCCTTTGTCATCCCAGCACACCCAGTTGTCATCCCAGTGCTTGACACTGGGATCCATTCTTTTTCTCTAGATTCCAGCGTCACGCGCTGGAATGACACCGACTTGTCTAATAATCCTTTTGAACAACTATCCTTGTTTTGTTTATGACAGAATATGCAGTAGTGAGCGTTATCTAGTGCTTTTTCCAAACTAGGTTTTTCACTTGTTAGATCAAAACCATAACGTCTTTTTATTTCATTTGAACACAGTACTTCTATACCATTCACTTCTTTTTTAGAAAGTGGTATTAGGTTTTCGTGGTCAATTTTTTTGTGTGTACTAAACAGTATTGATGTCATTTTTTGTTTCTGGATCCCAGTGTCAAGCACTGGGATGACAGAGAGATTTTCATTTTTAACTCTCCACGCTGCATATTGCGCTGCAAGTTCTACTTCCTCTTTGTGATTCTCTTTGTCCTCAAACCAATGTATAACCTGCTTGGCAAAGTTTTGTTCAGTTATTGGCAAAGTAAGAAAATGACTCAGTTTATTAGTAACATAATCAATATCTATGCTTGCCACATCAGCATATTTCTTCAATGCATAGCGCTGAACAAATAACCTTTTGCATTTATACACTGCAGCAAAGTCATTATGTTTTTTCTTTAGCTCCTCTATTTCTTTTTCGATGTTGAAAAGTTTTGCAATAAACTCATCAAGTAAATATGAGAGGTCTATTATTAACTGGCTATCTGTCATCTGACTGGATTCCAGTGTCACGCACCGGGATGACACTTTGGATAAGATCTGGGATGACAGAGAAGAGGGAGCTGCCTTTTCCCTTTTCTCAATTAACGAATAAAATAAATCTTCATCACATGATTTAATGTAATTCAAAAATATTTCGTCTAATTTTATTAACCCGTCACGGGCATATAGATCCAAAAATGAGCTGTTAAAATTTAGTTGCATTATAGCATTATACAATAGATCTTATATGTTGAAATCATGTTCTTACAAATTAAAATAAGGATCACAAACGAAGAGGAAAATCTTACCTTGGTTAGCTATATATTTTCACACTCGCTGATTAAAATTTCAATATCTTGTGGTAAATCAGAATTAAACTCTATGTATTCTTTACTTTTTGGATGGTATAATCCCAGTTTATAAGCATGCAGTGCTTGCCTATTGAAATTACGAATGAAACTAGAATTTTTAGTATATTTCATACTTTTACTACTATTTTTACCATAAACTTGATCACCAACTATAGAATGCCCTATGTGGCTCATATGTACTCGAATTTGGTGTGTCCTACCTGTCTCTAAAACACATTTTACCAGACTTGCTGGCCCTATAATCTTTTGTACAAAATAATGAGTGATCGCTGATTTACCTATGGTTTTTGTTACACACATCATTTCTTTATTATTACGCTTTGGAGCAATGTTAGTTTTTATAGTCCCATGCTGAGTAGATAATACTCCCCACACTACTGCTAAATATTCCCGCTTTATTTCACGATTTGCAAGTAATGTTGATAAAAAACTATGGGAATCCTCATTTTTTGCAATCACCATCAATCCGCTAGTATCTTTATCAAGTCTATGAACAATTCCTGGCCTTGCATGGTCATATGGAACTTTTCCAAGATGTGCAATAACTGCATTCAAAAGTGTATCATTGCTTGTTCCGTTACCTGGATGAACTGTTAGTCCACTTTGTTTATTCAGTACTATGATATCTTCGTCTTCATGAATTATATCAAGTTTTATATCGTGATTAGACTCAATTGAGATAGGACTGCTAGGTAAAAGAAGATGTACAGTGTACTCCTCACCTGGTTTTACTACGTGATTGTTGTTAATTATTGGGTAATCAAGTAGTCTTACTTGCTTGTTCTGTATCAATTTTTGAGCCTTGCTCCGTGATATATTACACTTTTCAGCTATATAGCTATCTAATCTTAATTTTTCTTCATTATTATCAACTATTAAGGTTGTTACTGAATGATCTATAGTAACTACCCTGCACACGGCACTGCAACTGCAAATCCCGCTTGAATATTTGAATCTACAAAAAATGTAGTATTAGGTTGAACTTGAAGGTTACCTTGTCTATCAATATAACAAGTTGTCTCAGAACCATCTTTCCAGTGAATTATTATTTTATTATCAAAATTTCTCAGCGTTGTACCAATTTTGCCGTGCTCACTCTCTCCTTCCAGTTTTATAGATTTTAACACATACTTAAAAAACTCTCTTGGTTCGCCATAAATTTTTTCTCTCCATTCTTTTTGTTTAGGAAGTTCTTTGAGTCCATTTTCTAATCCTTCCTGTTGCTCCGCTAATTCGTCACTTTCTTTTTGTAATTTCAAACGTTTAACTTCTCTACGTTGCTCTTTTACTTGTGTTTCTAGTGGATCAGCAGCATTTTCACTTTCAAAACTAACGCCACTATCACGGCTACTACCGGATCCATTTTTCCTTATCAACTCTTGCAATGTTGTAAGTTCTGTTCGTACTGGCCCAAGTTTAGCTTGGATGATATCATTTATTTCTTTATTTACTTCTGCTCTATCTTTTTCACTCCAAGTTTGACACTCAGAAAAAACATCTTCCGTAGAATTCTCTAAAGAATCGTCACTATCACTACCTATAGTAGTACCGGACTGTTCATTACTTGCAGCATGATTATTATTACCTTCAGCAGTACTAGACTGTCTATTATTTCCAGTAGGAGAAAGTGCAAAAAGCCAACTTCCAACTCCCCTAGGCTGAATTTGATTAAGCTTTGCTGCTAATTCATCTCTTAATTCTTTTAACGACACATCTATACTGTTACTAATATCTTTCAAACATTGAGTTATTTCTTTATTAGCATTTTTCTTAACCTCCTCTACATCTTTTTTTATTTTTATCTCTAAATTATCAAGTAAAATCTTTATATTTTTTCCCATGCCATCAAGCGTTTTTTCAATATTAGCATCTGCAGAGTTTAAAAACTTATCAATCGATGTTTTACTTTCATTTAAGAATTTATCAAGTGACGCAATCATTTTACTACTAAAATCAGTCAACTTCTCTCTAAACAAGTTAATAATCTCGCCTGTGAAATTAGTTAAATGCTTATCAAGTAATCTTTCCAATCGAGATAATGGATCAGTTTTTTCTTGATCTTCTGCCTTTTTTTCCATTACTGATATAATTTTATCTCCTGTAAATGGAACAAAAATATTGACAATAGGATAAGGATTTGGATTATCAAATTTCAATATGGTATTGTGTTTATTATTTGTCTCATTATTCCTTAATTTATTTAATGTTACCCATATACCAGCAATAACAATAGCACTTATTACTACAATGATAACCCATTCTTCCCAACCTAAAACATTAGCAAAGCTAAATCCACTTTGCACAAGTGCACCAATTATAATCGCTCCACCAATTATATATGGTATAGTGAGAAGAATAATCTTATTTCTATTCTCTTGTTCTTGATTTTTTAATATTCCACTTTGCTCTTCAGAAATTGGTAAAACTATTGAAAAATTTTCTTTTTTATGACCTATAAGGCTTAAATCTGGAATAATCTCTATTCTTAATGCGCTTTCAGCAATCTCGCTTATTTCACCTGGTTTTCCACCTCTGATTTTTACATCTATTGAACTTTCTTCCTTTATCTCCTTCTTATTCATATACTTCATAAAAAGGGAGGCTAATAAAATGGATCCAAAAATAACACAAACAAGAGCATAAACCGACATTAGCTTTGGATTAAGAATAGCTGTAATAAAGTCTAAGTTATTAGGTGTTATTATTGCTGCCGCAATATAAGCTGCAGAAAACTGAATCCAAGAATTTACAGCTAATGTAGGTATAGTATTATTTACAGAATACCTTCTCAAAAAACGCCATGCTGCAGTAAATAAACCAACAGCATCATCTATCTTGCCTACATTATGATTTACATAAAATTTAAAAGGATCTCCTTGAGTACCTGCATGCATAAACTTTCTCGCATTTGAATTTAATTAATTATATATTAATAACGGCGTAAAGTCAAACTTTTTAACTTATGCCAAGGCCTATTAGAGCGGACTCTTTTAATATTTATGTTACTATTTGTTAACCAAATTGAGTGTGTACCGTACCATTCTAGATCAGCATATTTGATAATAGGTCTTTTACATAACCATTGTTTTAGTGAAAGATCATCCCCCATGCTCGGTGTCATTCCAGCGCGTGACGCTGGAATCCATCTATTTTTTTTCTGGATCCCAGTGTCAAGCACTGGGATGACAGGGAAAAGCGCTGAAATGACAGGAGATAGTTTTGAAATTACAAAGGGTTTTTCAAGAGGTACACTATAATTTGGATAGTCGAATTCACTTAACTGAATTATTAGGTCAACATTATTACAATTTTGCGAGATATCTTCTGCTTTATAAGCAAGCAGCACTAACTTATTATTCCCATTATTATATATGCATCCATAATCACCGCAGTTTAGTCTTTTGTCTGAATTGTTATATTTTGTATGACTCAAAATTTGGTCCTGTCCGTTTTGCTTTGCCCATGTTTTTACGACAAAATTCCTATTTTTTCTTGTAAGAGAATAGAGTAGGTTGTCACTCTCTTTCACAGCACTATTATCGCTACTTATTAAAATATCAGGAGTTTTATATGTAGCACTAAAACAAATACCAAACGCAATCAAGAGAATTCCGAAAAAGCGCCAATTTCTTTCCCACAAGCACAGCCATAACAATCCCAAGGTTATTATAATAATTGATGCAGCAGGAAAAGTTTGAATAGGTAGCACCAAATATTTAAGATCAGCTATTAAGTTTGTTATATGCAAAACACCATCAATTGGACGTTCTATAATAGGCACTATAACCCACTGAATATTTAGCGGAATGAGAAAAACATAAATTATTCCAAGCGGAATAATGATTAATGTTACTATTGGTATAGCAACTAGATTCGTAATAATACCACTAATCGAAAAATAGTTGAAGTTGTATATTGTATATGGCACAGTTGCCAAACTTGCTATTATTGAGCTGATAATAATTGATACAAAATATCTTATCACTTTTATCTTGAATAATTTATTAGCATTAATTTGGTAACTAGAAATTAGTGCGAGCACAGCAGAAAATGACATCTGAAAACCAGGCTTTAAAATTGCTTCTGGTTCTACTGCTAGTATCACTGAAGCAGCAAATGCAATTGCAATTAAACCTCGATATTTCCTCTCTATCATTGTTGCAGTGAGCACTAAAATTACCATAATATACGCACGCTGAGCAGAAATTTGCATTCCTGTGATTAGCAAATAAAATGTGGTGGGAAAAATTGTGAGAAATGCCGATATCTTTTTAGTATTATACTTAAGGGTTAAAGTTTCAGATATTGCAAAGAGATTACGAAATACAAGAAAAAATAGACCAGCAACAAATGATAAATGTAAACCAGATATAGCAAACAAATGTGCAATACCTGAATCACGTATTGCATCCATAGTTTTTTGGTCTATTCCATCTTTTTTGCCAATTAGTAATGCAGAGGTTATATCCGCGTGTGGTTTTTTACTATTTTGTTGTAGATTTTCATAAATATACTGACGGAAAGATTCTATATATTCCTGAAATTTTCTGCTCTCAGCTTTTTTATGCAAAATAATTTTACTCGTTGCAAAACCTGTAGCACTTATTTTTTGATAATAAGCTATCCTTGCAAAATCGTATGCGTATTCAGAAGGTGCGATTTTTAGTGGAAAAAGCTTTGCTGACAACGCTACTTGATCACCTATTTTAATATCCTTTTCTACTTCAGTCCTCACAGATATTCTGATGTTATCCAATTTTACACTCGTGTTTTGTATTTCATAAAGCAGAAGTTGTTTATACAGACCCTTATCATTTATATCCTTTACGGTAGCAGTAATATCCTTCACATATCTTTCTTTATGAAGGGTTTTAGTATCTACTAAAGCTGTTCTTAATTTACCTGCTGTAAACCCTATTAGCACTGCTATTAAAGCAATAGATAGTATTGCATACTTTCGATGCAATACTGCAATCAAGGTTAATAGAGGCAGAGATAATAGGAAAGTTGATATAACAGAAATGAAGCTAGGCTCAAAGCTTAAAGAAAAGTAGATTAAAATCCCTGTACATTGAAAAATAGGAAACCATAATATCAAATTATATTTTTCATTTTGTATATTATTTCGTGCATAATTAATTATCACACTAAAAAAAGCCAATAAATATGCGTACATATTGGTATTTTGTCCTTGTGTTTTAACACAATTATAAATATAATAACTTAACAGACAACGACGCGGGGTGGAGCAGCTCGGTAGCTCGTCAGGCTCATAACCTGAAGGTCGTAGGTTCAAATCCTACCCCCGCAACCAGTTGATCTATGTCACATAAAATTCACATTTTGGTAATATTCTGCAGACCATCCCACTGCTGTATTTATGCATTTATAATAACACAAATCATAAATAAAAAAACAATAGACTTCTTGCAAAACCACCTGTCATCCAAATGCTCGTTTCTCGTCATTCCAGTGCTACGACACTGCAACCTAGAGTTAACTAAGAATGATTTACCAATTAATAACATCGTCATCTCACTGCTTGTTAGCGGGATCTATGATGAGATACCGCGAATAAATCGCGGCATGATGTTTGGAAGTCTTACTTATGTAAGCTATACATCAGTAGCTCTTTACCAGATCCACCAACGCAGCGATATTTTCAACTGGAGTGTCAGGAAGCACACCATGACCAAGATTAAATATGAAAGGCAAATCTCTAAAGCAATTCATTATACGCTTTGCCTCTTCAAGTGCTTCTTTCTTGTTATAAGCTAAAAGGTTAGGGTTAAGATTGCCCTGCAGAGGGATTTTTAGATGTTCCTTTGCCCACTCTACTGAAACGTCATAATCTATACTTACCGCAGATACACCTGTTTGTTCGCAGTAATCTTTGTAAAGTTTTCCAGCAGATCTTGGAAAACCTATTATTGGAAAATCATGAAACTTAGCCCTTATTGCTGAAACAATTTTTTTTGTTGGTTCTATAACATAATCTTTGAATAATGGCTCTGATAACGCACCAGCATTACTATCAAATAGCTGAATTATATCTGCACCAAACTCTATCTGTTTTATCAAGTAAGCAATCGTTGCTTCTGTAATGATTTCAATTACTTTCTTTAAATCTGATGTTGAAAAATTTAGCACTTTAGAAAAAGTTTTACTGCTTCCACCTTCTATAATGTAGGATGCCACTGTCCATGGTCCTCCAGCAAATCCTATAAGAGACTTTTCTTTTGGCAGTTGATTTCTGACCTTTTTTATAGCGTTTAAAATTGGCAGGGTTTTAGTTTCAATTTCTTGCGGGATTTTTAATTCTTTAGAACTCTCTATAGATTTTATTATTGGACCCACACCGCGTATAAAGTTTACATCACAACCTAAAACATCAGCTATGATTAGAATATCTGAAAAAATTATCGCCGCATCCATATCAAATCTTTTTATTGGTTGCAACGTTAATTCTGTTATCAAATCTGTGTTGTAGCACATTTCTATGAAATCTTTCATGTTTTCCACTGCTTTGCGGTATTCAGGAAGAGACCTGCCAGCCTGACGCATCAGCCAAATTGGTGTTTTTTTGCCCGGCCTACATTCTTTAATAATTTTGACTATCACTTTTTTGTTATTTTGAAATCTATTTAATCTATTCTTTTATATATCTAAAGTATAGTAGTAATAGTAGTTCCATCAATAACTTGTTATTAACTTAAAATTTGATTAAAATATGCGTGAATTGGTTTGTGAATAAATATGTTAGTAACTTTCATATACTATTGATTTTCTCTTGTAATTTATGTGTATAAGTAAAATGTTTAGTATGTTAGTTATTTTTTGTTATGGAAAGTAATTAGCTATTATAAATTGTTATATAATTATGTATATGTCGGTGAAAAGATTGTGGAGCAATTGTGAGTATCTTATATCAACAGATAATTCACAAATTAATTTGACATTATTCACACACTTATTAAACATTTAATAACAGTTTTTTTGATAAACCTGATCTGAAAGTATTTTTGTCATTACAGGAAGTAATTTGAGTAAAAAAAAGTCTTTAATGGAGAAAATAGCATGTAGAGTTTTTCTGATGCTTTTTAAAAAATTTCCTTTGTTGAAAAGATGTGCAACTGAAGCCTTAATGAAGGATTTGCCAGATCTTAACATATTTAACAGCCTACTGAAATTTCATGATTGCGGTATAATTGATATAATGACTCCGCGTACAGAAATATGTGCAGTTGATATTGAATCAAGCGAACATGAGATAATAAAGAAGGTGAAAAATACCTGCCATACTAAAATACCAATTTATAAAAATAATTTTGATAACGTAATAGGATTTTTTTATGTAAAAGATATTATTTTTGGTGAGGGTAAAAGTTTTAACCTGAAGAGCATTATACAAAGTGTAATATTTGTGCCGCCATCGATGAGGACTACTAATCTTTTTATAAGAATGAAATCTTCTAAGTCATATTTAGCTATTGTGCTGGATGAATATGGTGGAACTGATGGTTTAATTTCGATGACTGACCTTATAGAAGAAATAATACCAAATGTTGATAGTGAAAACGAAACAAATTCGGAATATACCATTACTAAATTGCCTCAAAATAAATTTGAAGTGTCAGCAAGGGCTCTTATAAAGGATATAGAGGAGGATCTAAAAATAGAATTACGAAGCCCTGAAGAAGACTATGCTACTCTTGGCGGTTTAATTCTTTCTATTGCTGGTAAAGTGCCTTCTATAGATGAGGTTATTAAATATAAAAACGGTGTAAAATTTATAATCAAAGATGCAAATGAACGTTACATTAATAAAATAATATTAGATTTAAGTGATTATAAAAGCTCAGTTTAGCTTTTTTATTAATCTTATATATCCAAAACAAGTAGGATTTACCATTTTTTCTATCATCCTAATGAATTAGTTGACCTTTACATGTTAGTAATACATGAAGTTTGCCAACAAACAAAATTGTTCAACTGTTAAATTTTCTGGGCGTTCATTCCCACTTAATTTAGCCTTTTCAAGGATTGCTTCAGTGTTATTTGTTATGCTTTGCAAGCTATTTCTTAGCATCTTTCGTCTCTGAGCAAAAACAGTGCGTGTTAATTTGGTTAAAGTGTCTAAATTTACTTGGAACCTCTGAGCAGGTAAAGGATTTACTGTAATCACAGAGGAGTGCACTTTTGGTTCTGGGAAAAATTCTTTAGGTTCAAGGTCAAATCCTTTTTTCATATCGCATAATAGCTGACTTAGTACTGATATGGACCCATAATCTTTAGAATTAGGTTTTGCTGTAATGCGATCTGCCACCTCTTTCTGGAACATTAATGTTAAACTCGTAAAAAATTTTATTTTGTTTAACCACTTTAAGAATAATGCTACTGAGATATTGTAAGGCAAGTTGGCAATAACTTTGGCCGGACTCTCTATTAACTCTTCTTCTATAACATGAAGCGCATCTGCCTCAATAATTCTATACTTTTCTTGATGCTTATTCATCAATTGATCGTGATGTTTCACTAAATTGCTATCCTTTTCTATAGATAGTAAAGACTTTGGATTACGTGCCAATATTTCACTTGTTAATGCACCATATCCAGGCCCAACTTCAATAATATTAAAATTTTCCAAATTACCAGCCAAATCAACTATTTTTTTTGTTATCTCACTTGATAAAAGAAAATTTTGTCCTAGGCTCTTTTTCGGTTTTAATAAAAATTTTTTCATATTTTTAATTATGCAGTATTTTGAGGTTGAGGATACATGAGAGTAATTTAGTGTAACTAATATAAATAAGGTTTACCATTTTTCTGTCATCCTATGACTTGGGTCTAGGATCCAGTGTAAAAAAATCCCTGGATCCCAGTGGGCTTTGTTGCATAGCTCAAAAATACTACACGCCTTTGTCATTCTAGCGCGTGACGCTAGAATCTATTTGTATATATTCAATGCTAATAACGTATTATATGCAACCTTCGCTTGCTAGATCCCAGATACTGTCTTTGATGTCAAACAAATTATCCAACTAAATTACAATTAAATGGTTGATTGTTTTTAAGAATACCAAAAAAGACATGCATTAATTTTCTCATTAACGCAAGGACTATGACTTTTGGGCATTTACCTTTACTTGCTAGACGCTGACAAAATTTTTGAAAATGATTATTATGGTTTTTGACTACTATAGCTGGCATATAAAGGGCTTTTCGGACGCGCTCAGATCCTATTTTACATATGCAACTTCTCTTACTTACAGACGATCCAGATTCATAATGTCCTGGATTTAGACCAGCAAAAGCTGTAAATTGCTTAGCATTGTCAAAATTATCAACCGCTGGCATTTCTGCAATAACAGCAACAGCAGTAAGATGTCCTATACCTTTTATAGTCTTGAGGTTTTCTACCATATTTTTTAGATGTGGATAGTGATTTATATGCTCATTAATTTCTGTTTCGAGAACAATAATTTGCTCCTCTATTGCCAAAATTACCTTAGATATAGCTTCTTTGCAGCTGGAATGCATATTTTCATTTTCCAAGCGGTTCATCTGTTGCAATTTATCATTTTTTAGCGATTGCATACAACGGTAAAGATCTCTTAAATGCCTCATTTCAGGTGCAATTGGTTTCCAAAGAGCAGGTTTATTAGCGATACAAAATCTAGCTATCATAGCTGCATCTGATTTATCTGTTTTATTTCTGAGCAGCTCATTTTTGCCAAAAGCCTTGATTTGAGCCGGGTTTACTATACTAACATTATGCCCTAAATCGTGCATAAAAGTAGCCAAATCTTCCCCATACCAGCTAGTTGCCTCAAGACACAGATGAATAAGATTTGCTCCATGGCCATTGCACCAAACCACAAGCTTTGCAAAGCCATCCTGATTATTTTGAAAGACTTTGTGTCGTTTTTTATTGTCCATCAGCAAACAAACATCAAATTTCTTTTTTGAAATATCCACACCCAAAATAGCATTTACTTGCATAAAATTACCTCCAAGACTATAAATAAACTGAGAGTTTAGACTAACCTTGTAATACGGGATATAATTCCAAAGATACTGTTCAGTCTTTTAACTCTATGGGAGGGGAGCAAAATCTGGAATTCGGCCTTATTGGCGTTAGTGTCAAGTCGGCTTCACCCTTCCTGCGTGGTATTTTAGCTCTAATGCCTCACATCATAAAGATACAAGTGTCACGCACTGGGATGACAAGAAAATGGCTACTTGGATGACAGGATGAGGAGCATTCGGATGATACCAATAGTTGATACTTAACACAAGACCTATCGCTTTACGGGATGTTCGTACAGTTGTGGAAGAAATTGCGGTATGAAGTCGGGAAAGCTTATCTGTGTTAGCTATATCATTGTCTTGAATAATATTATTCAAATTGAGTTGTTTTGTTAGTATTAACTCTTAAAATAAATTCTAAATTAACTGTGCTATAATGAAAAAGATTAAACTAGGAATACTAATTTCAGGTAGAGGATCAAACATGCAAGCATTAATTGAGGCGTGTAAAGGTCAAGATTTTCCCGCAAAAATTGCATGCGTTGTAACAAATAACAGTGAAGCGGCTGGTTTAAAATTAGCAAAACAAGCTGGCATTTCAGCATTTGTTGTTAAAGATAGGCCACTTGATGCCGATAAAATTCACGAAATACTCACTGAGCATAAGGTTGATTTAATTTGCCTTGCAGGGTTCATGAGAATTTTAAAAGCTGATTTCTTAAGTAAGTGGAATAATAAGATCATAAACATCCACCCTTCTTTGCTTCCGTCTTTTCAAGGACTAAACGCTCAAGAGCAAGCTCTAAAAGCAGGGGTGAAAATTACAGGTTGTACTGTACATTACGTCATTCCTGAAGTTGATGCTGGCACTATAATTAGCCAAACTGCTGTGCAAGTGCTGCCCGATGATGATATTCATAGCCTCTCAGAGCGTATTCTAACTGAAGAGCATAAGTGTTATATCGAAGCAGTAAGGTTAATAGCAAAAGGTATGACTCAATAGACCTCGTGCATAGCCCTATTTCTGAAGGCAATTTTGTCGTCGAAGCTCGCCTGCGCTCCTCAAATACATTCGAGTATTCTGTGGTACTCATCTTCACTTCTCCTAAAAATTCCTCATCACAAACAGGTTCTGCAAGAGGTCTAATAAACTACCTTACAACTCTACAAACGTTACAACTTTGAATGCAAAAGTGCGCAAAATGATGTCATCCCTGTAAAAGTCACTCACTGGGATGACAATAGAAGTGCTACTCAAGCAACAGTTGAGCTACGCAGCTTGACATCCAACCGAAGAACAACATTCATTTATTTTCGCAACTATAGGGGATATGATACGTTGCTTTACAGGATCTTTTGCAACTACTGCTATGGTTCCTATTGCAGCACCTGTTAAGGCTGCTGGTGCCATTACAACCATTGCACCAGGAATGAGTGCGCATATACCTGCAGCAAAACCGACACAAGCTGCAGCAATAACACACATTGTCAATACATCTTTAAGAAGCCCTTTCAAAGCATCTTTGATAAATAAATCATTAGCAAGTTTAACAGCTTCAGGATTAACATTCGGATGTTCTTGCATCATTTTATCGAAGGCTTTACTCTCCTTATAATATTCATATGCAGTAAATAATATTATAGGAACAGCAGCAATAATTGCTCCCATAAGTAAAGGTGACAAAGGTAGACAACTTAGTCCCAAACCTATAGCACTTCCCATTATCAAACCTGTTGGTATTCTCTTACCATAATATATTGAATATTCTTTTAAACGTTCTTTAGTTTCTTGTTTCATATAATCTCCTTAATATTTAATTAATACTTTGATATTATCATTTCTACTCTAGGTTGTCAAGCTATCTGCCCATAAAGCCATTGCTGTCATCCAATATTTGAATGGCACAGGTATGTATCTAACGTCTTTTTGTCTTGAGGTTTATTTGTAAGGTTTCGTATTATCTCTCATATATCATCATTACACTTTGCAATTGTATGCTTAGCAATTTTCACTATAGCAGATCAAAAAACTTAAAAGAAGTACTGTAATCATTAAAATTGTCTTTATTGACATCAGTTATCCAAGTTTGACATTGAATACTGAGCACCTCCTCAATTAATGCTTTTCTGTAGTGCTTATCCAGATGAGACATTATATCGTCCAGCAAAAGAAGTGGTGCTTTATTGTGATGAATACACCTTGCTTTTACACTGGACAAGATAATGGAAAGCAGTAACAACTTTTGCTCTCCTGTAGAGCACAGGTTTATTGGCACATCTCTTTTTTGACAAAGAACCTGAAAGTTGTCATTATGCACACCGAAATTTACTCTACCAGTTAAAGAGTCTTTGTATCTATTTTGCTTTAGACGACTCTGACAATCTTCTATAGTATCATGCGAATTTAGCTGGCTATTGAACTTTAAATTTGCCTTCGGGAAAGATTCAGTTGAATTGTTATTAATTGTATCTTGTAATATCTTTAGAACAGATAACCGCATGTATAAAATGTTAACTGCATTAATAGCCATTACACTTTCGAGACTAAAGAGCCAATTTTCATCTAGAATATTTTCTCTTAAAAGTTTGCTCCTTTCACGCTTAGCTTTTCTATATTGCATGTAGCAGCAAGTGTAATCTTCTTCAAATAGTGAGGCTATACGATCTAAAAACTTCAGCCTATCACTTGGAGAATTAAGCAGTATCTGATCCATTTGCGGAATCAGCCAAATTACATTAGATATTTTGTATATAGAAGAATGATTTGGTTGCGTTTTCCCATCAATCTGAATCAGTTTCTTGTTAAAACTCTTTGCGATGCCAATAGAGTTAAAATTCGCTCCATTAAAAAAATCATAATGAACTGCCCAATCTTTATTACTGAATCTATTTTGCATTTCACTCGCTTTTGCTTTTTTCATCCCATTGCTCTTAGCAAGCAAAGAGATTGCTTCAAGTATATTGGTTTTTCCAATACCATTTTTACCAATTATGAGAGCTGAGTGATCGTCTGAGTTCAATTCAAAATCTGAATGGTTACGAAAATTATATAATTTCAACTTTTTTATGTAGCAGTGAGTAACCATTATCTTTCTATATTATACTCAATAGGCTTTTTGTATAACTGTTTTTTGAGAAAAATGGGTTAATAAAAAGCTTAGCGAAAATTCTCCACAGCAAGATCTCTAGCTAGAAACAACAAACCACAGATTAGTATGGTTTTTATATTTGGGTAGAGTCTTTTGATGGAATAGTTGACTTAATTTGGCATATATACCATACTAAACATAGGTTAATTTGTGGGTGTTATATGGGCTATAAACTAAGCAAAAAAGAATTTAATTATTATTCACCACAATTTACAGGGTTACGTATTAGCAAAGAAAGCATTGTAGGTTGTAATTACTTGGAAGCATCAAAACTAATACATCAACAATATAAAAGGTTAGCGTCTGAATTTCATTCAGATAAAACAAAAGGAAGTGATGAGCCAATGAAGGCAATTAACAGATATAAGACAGAGCTTTTAAAATACATTAAGCCGTTAAGCAATGGAGCAGGCTTAATTGTTGCATGGGAAACTCAAAGGTACATGCAGCTAGCTCAACAAAATCAGATAAATGGAAACGATAAGCGCACAAAGTATTACTCTATTTTTGGTTTAGTAAATTTATTCTTAGGAATCTCATTACTAGCATCATACATTTACTTAGCAATTAAATTATTTAAGGCTGCTAATTTTACTACTACACCTGGGATCTTATTTAGTGCTAGCTTAATCGTAACTGTTGCCTCTTTTATGTTAAGTATATATCTCATTTCCTCCGTAATAAAAAAAGTTGTGGATTTACAAAACCCTGCACAAGGACAAGGTGAAAATTTAACGCCAGAAGACATAGAAGAAGCGCTACAAAAAGAAATGTCTGAATACAAGTTTTCAATTTTCGTTTCTCAATATACACCTTACCTTTCTTGTGCTTTATTAGTGGCTGGTTTGGGATTACAATATCAATCTGGTTGTATGGACAGCAAGGTGCTTGTTGGACTCGCTGCGGTATTAGGGTGTATGTTAATAGCGAAGTTAGCAATTGAAATTTATGAAAGAAAAGTTCTAGAAGTTGTCAAAACTGAAGGCATAGGTCCTGAGCAAAGAGTGCCTCTAGCGATGTTAACCGAACATCCAAGCAGTAGTATAAATCCAGATGGTACTTTTCACGTCTCAGCTCATGGAGTGGTTTGATTATTCTCCATAGCGAGGTCTCTAGCTAGAAATAACGAACCACAGATTAGTATGGTTTTTATATTTGGGATAGGGGCTTTTAATATGTGGTTTGATATGGCATCGCCAATTGATTCACATTGAGCGACTTTTATCCCTATATCATCGGCTTTTTCTTTAATCAAACTTGTATTTGTTGCATTGGGTTCTGATTTTACACAAACTGCACACAATAGTTTTATGTAAGGCTTTAAATGTTTCAAAAATTCTTCTACATTTCTGTTACGAGTAACGCCAAAAATTGCATAAACACCTTCAGCAAAATTATCCCTTACCCATTCAGATAAGACCCTAGCGCCATCATTGTTGTGTGCACCATCCAAAAATAGTTTCCAGCCTTTTGGTAATAAAGAAATTAATTTCCCTTCTCTTATGTGCTCCAGCCTTGCAGGCCAATAAGTATGCTGCAAACCTGAAACAATATCCTCTTCTCCAATATCAAATCCATATTTCCCACTCAAAATACTACATGCTGCAATAGCATTTCCTGAATTAATCACCTGATGATCACCCTTTAAAGATGGCAAAGGAAGCTCTATTGATTGAGCAGAAGTTTGGAAAATCATTCGAGCTGGTGTCATTCCAGCGCGTGACGCTGGAATCCATATATCTTTTTCCTGGATCCCAGTATCAAGTACTGGGATGACAGATGATCGTTTGGTAACAGATGGTCCTTTTGCAACAGATGGTTGTTTAATAACAGATAGCTGTTTACTGCAATTCCACTCAAACCCCCCTCTATACAAAGGGGATTTTTTATCTATTGAATGGGACTCTAGTACATTCATTATAGATGTTTCTTGAGGTGCTATTACACAAGAAACATTGGGTTTCATTATTCCAGCTTTTTCACCTGCTATAATTTCTATAGTAGGGCCAAGATATTCAGTATGGTCCAGTGCAATGGAAGTGATAATTGTTAAAATCGGATTATCTATAACATTTGTTGCATCAAGCCTGCCACCCATGCCAGACTCAATCAAGCTAATATCGGCTTTATGACGAGAAAAAGCTAAAAAAGCTGAAATCGTTGCAGCTTCAAATAAAGTGATAGGCTGCTCTGCAACTGCTGCACGGCATTCTTCTAACAAGCTATATAGCTCATCATCATCAATATAGCTACCGGCTACCACTATCCTCTCGTTAAAATTTACTAAATGAGGGGAAGTGTATGTGTGCACCTTATACCCTGCTGCTTGCATTATATATCTTATAAATGAAAGCGTTGAGCCCTTTCCATTAGTTCCAGCTATGTGAACTACAGGTGGCATTTTTTTCTCTGGGTTACCTAATTTACTTAAGAAACTTTTCATGCGGTCAAGAGAAAAGTCTTTTGGCCTGCTACCAAGTGGTTTAGGCCAATGGGGCATGTATATCATAGATCATTATTGCACTTTAATTCTTCTATCACATCTGCTATTCCGTATGTATCAATTTTTTCACTAAATTGAGAGCGCTGATTAATAGAAATACTTACACCACTCATGACAACATCACTTATTAGAAATAAATTGTCATTTTCAGCAACTTTAAAATCAATATTTGTGAACTCTTCATCACCGTAAGAAAACCTTGTGCTCACCAAACAAGTTTGATCGTCACTTGCTCTTGCACTCATTATTGTCATTTCACTATCATTCATATATTTATATAAGATCTGAGTACAAAGACGTGTAAGATACACCTCATACTCTCTTAAAAAATCTTCCTTTTCTTTCTGCTTAGCTAAAGACCAATGTTTTCCTATAACGAATCGCGATATCCCTTTTAGGTTAACATTATCTCGGATCACGCCCTGAAGAGTTTCATATACGTATTCTCGGTTTTTTTTATTTTTCTTTATAGATATGTTATCAACTTGTTGCTTCATGGCACGCACAAAAGTTTTGTGGCCTGCACAGCCAGCTGGTTCCTTTGTGTAAGCACTTGAAGAAGTAATGACAAAAATAATAATAACTAAGATTTTTATAACATTCATAAGGTATATTTTATTGACCATAGTATATCAAATCCCAAATTTAATAAAGGTTATTAGTTTTATCTCTCGTTTTTTGTGGCATAAGCTATATTTAGACGTACAAACTTATGTTATTAATGAACAACGATATAATATTGCCAAGAGATTTTTATAAGCGTCCCACATTAATTGTAGCTGGAGAGTTGCTCGGGAAAACTCTCAAATTTTCTAACTTTAGTGGGATCATAACAGAAGTTGAAGCTTACATAGGAATGGATGATCCAGCTTGTCATGCAGCAAGGGGCTATACTAAGCGAACCTCAGTTATGTTTGGTATGCCAGGGTTTTCATATGTGTATTTTATATATGGAATGTATTACTGTTTAAATATTGTAACAGAAGAAGAAGGATTTCCAGCAGCAGTATTAATACGTGGAGCGAAACTTGTTGAACCACTTGAAGCAAATTTAAATGGCCCAGGAATATTGTGCAAAAGGTTAAGTATTACAAAAGAACATAATGAGCAAGATTTAACCATAAATCATGAATTTTGTGTTTACAAATCTCACTTCAAACCAAATTATATTTGCACTCCAAGAGTAGGGATTAGCAAAGGCCAAGAGAAATTTTGGCGGTTTAAGGTGGTATAAAGATTACATATGCAATTTATTAGACTTCTTTCGAAACTCTACTTCTGTGGGCAATTGTGTTGTCACTCCGGTACTCAAATCCTCATGTATGTCTAATACACTCTGGTTTTCCGCTCCGTGTGCTCCTAGCACTTGCCTCTCATAAGCGAGTTTCGAAAGAAGTCTCATTAGATATATATACAGACGTTAATTTAGAGCCCTCCTCATAACGTCTTAGTGGAACTTAACAAGTTTATCTATAGTTTTAGTGATAATTCTTGGAGTATCCGGAGAAACTTCTGAGCTCAGCCTATTTAATTGCTCTATAGCACACTTACTATCTTCACTTGCTATAAAATCATATAAAATATTTTCTATGCCCTTAGTAATATTTTCATGCTTTCTCAGAGGATGGTTATGTGGATACCTATTTATGGTCTTTATACTAGAGTATTCAACAAAGGCCTGATCTTTAAATGCAAGTTGTCTGAGCCGCTCTTTAAGCTTTTCTTCTTCCTCGTTCGCTAATAAGCAGGATTTTATCAGTAAGCTTACAATCGAATTTATAGTTTGTTGTATTGCAGAATGCACTACAACTTCAATATCACTTTCTTTTACTACACAATCATACATACTCTTTTCGCTCTTTAGTAGCTCCATAAATGTTTTACTATTTTGCGAATTCAGTTCTAAATTATCTGCGCTCATAGGAGTGATGATAAAAGTATTCTTATTTACTCTGATGTTAAACTGTGGAGAGCCTTCAAAAAAGGAAAATGCCAGATCTTTAGACTCAAGTGTGCTCCATGCAACAAAAAGAGCTTGTGCTATAACGCTGCTTGGAACATTCATTCCATGTTTGCTTAAGTGATGTAATATATTTTCAACATCATGATATGTAAAGTTTGTATCTTTTAGCAATTCAACAATCTCTATCTCATTATGTTGTTTATAACCTATCTTCACTTCTTCTGTGAAAAGTGTCCTAGCTGCTATATGTTTATCAAGAACTGTGAAAATCTTGATGAAATTTTCTAAATCTTGTTTGTTAACTAATTCAATAGTAATCAAATTTCTACTATTGATTGAAATATTTTTTATCATTTTTTCCTCATCTAAAAAAATTTACTAAATGAATTGTATTTTTAATTCGTTAAGTTTTTCTTAAAGTGAGCATACTGATTCTTTGTTCGCGCATTACGCGATAAAAATTAAGATAAAAACTACATCAAATCGTCATCTGAGATAGGATATTCTCCACATTCATGATATTCCATATCATTGTGTGGATTAGTTGTTAGACCAAGTTTATTATAACTATCACTTAACATATCATCCAATTTTCCTTCCCTTTCAAGATCCATCAATTTGTCGCTTCCTGCAATGTGATCTATATAGTTGCCATTTTCATCAGCAATAAAGATCTGAGGTACTGTTCTAACATTATACGTTGATTTTATGACATTAAATGAATCTGAATTTTTAAGCACATCAATTTCTTCATACTTCACACCTTTTTTATCTAGTAAATCCTTTGCCCTTATGCAGTATGGACAGCCCTTTTTTACATATATAACAACATTTTTCACGATTTATCTCCGCAGTTTATTAAATTATAGTTATTATATATAAAAAATATGTATAAAACATCAAGTTCTATGAAAATTATTTATGATTCTGAGCAAGGGATAGGAAGTAATATAGTATTAACCTTCGGAAATTTCGATGGAGTTCATTTAGGTCATACACTTGCAATTTCTACTGTAAAAAAGATAGCACAAGAAAAAGGATTGTCTTCTGCAGTTTTAACTTTTGAGCCTCACCCATCAACTGTTTTAGCTAACAAAAATAACTTTAGATTGATAGAGCCAGAGCAAAAAAAGGAGCTAATCAGCAGCTATGGTGTTGATTATTTATACATTATTAATTTCAATGAAGATTTTTCTCAAATTAGCTGTGATGACTTTATCAGTAAGATTTTGATAGGCAGGTATAATGCTAAACACATAATTGTTGGTGATAATTGTACTTTTGGCCATAAACGATCAGGCAACATACTGACTCTAAAGAAATATTCAGAAATGTATGGGTACTCTCTGACTAAATTGGAACCATTGATTATTGATGATAAAATTTGCTCTTCTTCGTCAATTAGAGAATATGTACAAACAGGTGGAATAGAAGTTGCTAATAAATTGCTTGGCAGACCTTATCAAGTTTCTGGTATCGTAACAAAAGGGGCTTGTAGAGGTAGAGAAATAGGATTTCCAACTATAAATATTCCTATAGAAGATTGTATGATAAAACCAAAATTTGGTACATATTATGCAAGGGTGGCACTTTCTGATGATAATTGGCTATATGGAGTAGTCAATGTCGGCATGAGACCTACATTCAAAGATCTAAAAAAACCCATAATAGAAATGCATATATTTGACTTCAATCAAGATTTGTACGACCGTAAAGTCAAGATACAACTTTTAAAATTCATAAGGCCAGAAAAAAAATTCCATAGCGTGGATGAATTAACAAAGCAAATAAATTATGATATACTTAATGTTTATCAGCTAAAGGCAGATTTATGAGAAAATTATGCTTCATTATTATACTAATCATGGTATTAACTGATCAGGCGAGCAAGCTATACATCAATTCATTGATTGATGAAGAGGGATTTATTGAAATTTGTAGTTTTATAAAGTTAGTTGAAGTTTGGAATGCTGGCATTAGTTTTGGGATGTTTAGCACTTTACCATATAGTGACATCCTTTTTTCTATATTTTCAATACTAATAACTGGTGTACTTGCATATTTAATATACAAGTCAAATGATAAATTAACCTGCCTTGGTTTTTCTTTTATGATTGGCGGAGCAGTCGGAAATGTGGTTGATAGGATCTATTGGGGAGCTGTATATGACTTCATATATTTTCATATTGATGATTGGTATTGGCCAGCTTTCAATCTAGCCGATGTATATATAGTATCTGGAGCTTTTATCATGCTATATAAATCTTGGGATGATATGCGTCTTGCTAAACAAAGTAGCTAGAAGTTATTTATTAATAAATATTTAGTATACTGAGCTTCACTAATTGCATATTATAATTGTTACGATATAGGTTAAAATGATGCTTAATAAGTTTTTTAAATTCCTTTTATTCGCTGTAATTTCTTTCAGTTACTCAGCTTTGTTGAAGGCTTCTGATATAAAGCAAAATATCAAACATGCTAAACTGAGTAATGGTTTGGATGTTTACGTTGTTCCCAATCACCGGATTCCAGCTGTTTTACATGCAGTAATATATAAAGTTGGAGGAATGGATGATCCTATTGGTAAAGCAGGGTTGGCCCACTATTTTGAACATTTAATGTTTGAAACTACAGGAAAATTCACAAACATAGAATCCACTATGAGCAGCATCGGAGCTAAATTCAACGCATTCACCACTAAAGAATATACCTGTTATTACGAGTTAGTTCTCAAAAAAGACTTATCCCTGGCAATGGAAGTTGAAGCAGATAGAATGGGTAACTTTAATGTTACTCAGGACAAAGTAGACAGAGAAAAAAATATAGTATTAGAAGAAAGGAAGATGAGATATGATAATCATCCTAATCGTTTGCTATGGGAAGAAATGAATAGTGCATTTTACCGTACTGGTTATGGCAGGTCTGTTATTGGATGGGAAAGCGACATCAAAACTTATAATCAAGATGATATAGCAAAATTTCATGACAATTATTATCACCCAGGCAATGCAATGTTACTGATTGTTGGTGATATGCAATTTGATGAAGCAGTGAAGCTAGCAAAAGAAAAATATGGTGACATTAAATCTAAACCAGTAATTAGGCATTATCCAAATCACGAGCCAATTCATAATGCTAGTATGGCATTAACTGTTAGAAGCGCTCAGGTAAAAGAACCAGTTTTATATTTTCGCTACCCAGTGCCTTTGTTTGATCATATACATGAAGCTTTTACTGTTGATTTGGCAGTTGATATTTTAGGTAGTGGCAAATCCAGTAAATTATACAATGATTTAGTGCTAGAGAAAGAAATAGCAGTAGAAGTGGATGCTCATTATCACGGGTTGACTTTTACTGATGGTTATATTGATATTGAAATAATACCAAAAAGCGGTGTCGATTTAGACACTGTTGAAAGGGAATTAGAAAATGCTATTAATGGCTTCATGTCTGATGGAATAACTAGTGAAGAATTACAAAGCTCAAAATATAGATATAAAGCAGCACAATTTGATAACTTGTCCAGCTTACAGAACATAGCATTTTTTTATGGTTCGCAGCTAGCACTTGGTGTTCCACTTGATGAAATAGATATTTCATATAGCAAAATAGATGCTGTTAATTTAGATGACACAAACAATAAAATTCGTACTATTTTTTCTGCTAAGAAGTTAATTGGTCGTTTGTTGCCAGAAGGAGGTAATAGTGATGAGGGTAAGTAAAGTTATATTTTTATTTTTTTTATGCTTCAGTTTTAATTTACAAGCAGGTAGCGAACTAAATATAGAGGAAGTTGTTACAAGCAAGGGATTTAAGTTTCTATTCGTTGAAAATCATGACCTGCCAAAAGTTTCGATAAATATCTCATTCAAAGATGCAGGTTATGTGTATGAAAATTCAGAAAAACAGGGCCTAAGCTGGTTTACTTCTCTTGTAATTCAAGAAGGAGCTGGAAAGAACGATGCTAAAAGCTTTGCAAAAAAGCTTGAAGATAAAGGAATAAGGCTGCATTTTAACGCTGATCTAGAAAGTTTTGGGACGTCATTAGAGACTTTGTCTGAAAATTTAGAAGAAGGGATTTCACTATTAACTGATGCTATAATACGTCCTAAAGTTGATTCAGAAGGTTTAAGTAGGGTTTTAGAAATTGCCAAGGTTAATTTTAGTAATCTCGAAAAAAACCCTTATATGCTTGGTGGAAAAGCATTAGATGAATTACTATTTAAAAAGCATCCTTATTCAAAGAGTGTATATGGGACTCTGGATACTATAACAAATATTACTAGGGATGATGTTTTGGCATATGCAAAGCGCAATTTTGCTAAAGACAACATAGTAATAAGTGTTGTTGGCTGCATAAAAAAAGAAGAAATGATGAATTTATTAGATAAATATTTATCTAAATTGCCATCAAAAAGGTCGAAAGTTAAAAAAATACCTATAAAAAATGATTTTGGTTCTGCAGAAAATGGGCATATTTTTATGGATATACCACAGAGCGTAATATTTTTTGCTCAAAAGGGAATAGCTTATGAGGATCCTAATTACTATAATGCTAGTGTCCTAATTAATGCACTTGGTGGTATGGGACTGAATTCAGTGCTGATGAAAGAACTAAGGCAAAATCTTGGAATTACTTATGGTATTAGCGCCTCTATGGCCAGTTACACGCATGCAAATATTATAGCTGGAGGTTTAAGTACCGATTTCTCCACTGCAAGTCAATCCATATCGGCGATAAGAGATACATTGAGCAGGATAAAAAAGGAAGGAATTGATGAACAATTATTTAAAGATACAAAAATCAGTATAGTAAATAATTTTATCTTTTCCCTATCTAATAACGCAAACACATCAGCACTTTTGGATAGTATGCAGGTACGTAACCGCGATATTAATCGTCTAAATAATTTTGCAAGTCTCATTAATGACGTAAAGCTAGAAGAAGTAAACGAACTTGCTAGTTCGTTACTAGATCCTGAAGGTTTATTTTTTGTTGAAGTTGGAAAAAATACTTACAATAAGTAATATTTCTTATTGGTTCATGTCATTCGAGTAGCTGACACAGAGCTGTACGAACATCCCGTAAAACGATAAGATGGGTGCTAAATATCAACCACTGGTGTCATCCCAGTGCTCCGACACTGGGATCCAGTAAGTTTATTCATTATATATGAGAAACTATTATATTTATGTAACTGCAAGTGAGCGTAACGGTACTTCATATATAGGTATAACATCAAATCTAATTAAGCAAATTTGGAAACTTGGTTTGATTGAAGAAGAAAACCAAGATAGGAAAAGTTTATATGATGAAATTATTAAGTAAGAAGACTAGATTCCAGTGTCACGCACTGGAATGACAACACGATTATACGCATTAAACTAGAAGTTCGTACAGTTGTGCGTCACGCACTGGAATGACAAAAACGTGTAGTGTTTTTGAGCGATGCAACAAAGCCGTATGACAGTAAGAGGACTACTCGGATAACAGATGGTTTTGCAAGAAGTCTAGTTTTCTGGTTGATTTTTGAAGCTTATGTTAAAAATAAGACCAATCTGCTAAAGAAGCGTTTGTTGGAGTAGAAACCATTTTTTGATTTTTACTCACTAAATCTACTAAATACAATTTAGAATTATTAAATGATTCTGTTTTTGTAAAAATGATTTCTCTACTATTTGGCAACCACGCTGGAGATTCAATCTTATGTCCTTCTGAAAGCAAACGTTCTTCCTTGCCATTTGGCTTCATAACCCCTATATAAAATTTCCCTGATTGAGTTTTTGTAAAGGCTATTAGATCACCTTTTGGTGACCAAACAGGTGTGGCATATCTTCCACTCCCAAAGCTAATTCTTTTAGGTTTTTTGTTTTTTTTAGTAAAATCAATAATGTACAGTTGCTGACTTCCACTCATATCAGAGCTAAAAACCATATATTTTTGATCTGGAGAAAATGAAGGAGAGGTGCTGATAGCTGAGTTTGTGGTGATTTTTTTTGTACGCTTACTATTTAAATCTAAAGATAATATATTAGTTTCACCACCCAATGAGTGGGAGATTAAAAGAGATTTACCATCAGGAGCAAATCTTGGAGCAGAAATGACCCCTTCAAATGCACTAATGACTGATTCAGTGTTGTGTTTTAAATTTCTCAGTATTATATAGCTTTTTCCATTTGAATATGAGATATAAACAACGCTTTTTCCATTTGGTGAAAACCTAGGTGTTGATACAAATTTATCGCCGTTTGTTAAATATTTTATATTACTTCCATCTTGATTCATAACAGCGATTTTACGTACAGATTTGTCATTGCTATCTTTTTCTTCAGCAATATACGTGATTTTTGTGTTAAAGTGCCCTTTCTCACCAGTCAATCTATCATGTATCGCATCTGAAATACGATGACCAATTTTTCTCCAGTCTTTTGCTGGAAAGATGATTAAGTCATTAAGTAACTCTCTTTTTGTAAAAGTATCTAGTAAACGAAATGATAACTCTAATGCGTTACCAGATATTTCATTTAACTCTACTGTAAGTAGTGTATCACTCTTCCAAGATTTGGATGATCTGATTTCAGTTTCTACACCTCTCTTTACATTAAATACGCCACAATTAGATAAATTTGTCTCAATTATTTTTGTGATACTTTTGATTAATTCACTTTCCAGATCCGTTTTACATGCACACTGAGATATCACAAGACTAATGTTATCAACACTATTTTTTTTTATATCAACATATAAAGCAGCTTTTGCAAAATAAGGAATAAATAACGAAATAAGTAATACTAGCTGAACGAATAGCTTCATTCTTTCATTTTATACCTGTTCTATTTGAACCTCCACTATAGGTCTTTTTAGTAAATATTCCTTTAAGATACCAAATATTGAGCTTTCAATCTTACTTTTAATTTTTTTCGTCTCCTGTAAGCTAAATGCTGCTTCAACTTTCTTGATTATTTCTTTTACAATAGCTGTATCTTCTATTACTTCAAAAACACCAGGTGCAAAGACTTTAGGCCTTACTAATAATTTATTTCTTTTGTCCACAATTGCTGTAACTACAATTACTCCAGCATCTCTCATTCTTGCGCGCATTTTTATAACACTGCTTTCTGGATGACGTAGCAACATGCCATCAATACCGAAGTATTCCACGTCAACTGAATCAACTATTTCTCCGTTCTCCAAATTTACAGCGTCACCTGGTGCAATCATTATTGCTTTTGGTACACCACACTCTTTAGCAAATTTTACGTGTGCCTGCGTGTGAATATACTCACCGTGTACAGGAATAGACATTCTCGGCTTTATTAAAGAGTACATTTCCTTTATTTCTTCTCGTGTTGGGTGCCCAGAAGCGTGGACATGCTCTGTTTTTTCAGTAACAACTTCTACTCCCATCTCAATAAAAGAATTGAGCATATTATGTGCACGAGTTTCATTTCCAGGAATGATTTTTGATGAAAAAATCATTGTGTCACCTTGATGCATTTTAAAGGATTGATGACTCTTATTAGCAAGTCTTGCAGTTGCTGCCAGTGGCTCTCCTTGACAACCAGTGCAGAGCAGCACCAGTTTGTCCCTTGGATAATTCTCTGCTTCTTTTGCTTCTAAAAACTCAGGACAATCGCTTAAATAACCGCTATCTTGTGCAACTTTTACTATTCTCCACAATGATCTGCCAAGCAAAACCACTTTTCTATTTAGTGCTTGTGCGGCTTTAGCTATAGTTTCAATACGTGCTACATTTGAAGCAAATAGTGACACGGCAACCAATTTTTTAGATCGCTTGATTACGTTATAAATATTATTATAAACTCCACCTTCTGACTCAGGATGATGTTTGCTTAATATATTTGTTGAATCACATACTGTTGCAAGTAGATCACCTTTATCACCAATTTCTTTCAAACGCTTAATATTAGAAGTGAGACCAACCACTGGCTCAGGGTCAAATTTCCAATCGCCTGTATGCAGCGCACTACCGACTTCAGTGCTAATTAATATTGAATTTGCCTCTGGAACTGAGTGAGTAATATTTATGAACTCCACAGTAAATGGACCCAAATCTATAGTGCCATTTATATCTACCTCTTTTACAGGCACTTTACCATCGAGCCGAAATTCCTTTAGCTTCTCCTTCAGGAAATTGACCGTAAACTGCGTTGTAAATATTGGGCACTGAAGCTCTTCCCACAGATGTGGAACTGCGCCGCAGTGATCTTCATGTGCATGTGTAATTATTATCCCAAGCAAATCTTTTTTTCTTTGAGCGATAAAATCTACATCAGCGATTAACAGGTCAACGCCTGGCATGGTTTCATCTGCAAAACCAATACCAAGGTCGATCATAATCCACTTGCCTTGGTAATGATACAGGCTAACATTCATCCCAATTCTTCCTACTCCACCAAGTGGGAGAAATAAAAATTCATTTTTGTTTATATTCATTAATCTTAAACTATTAAAATTTGAGGATAGCAAAACTTCTGTTTTAAATAAAGGGATTTATTGTTTTGTTTAATTTTGAGGGCCAAATTTAAAGAACATTAAGCCTACTGCAAAAGTAAGGGAGCATATGTTAAATAATGTATAACAGTGTCTGCTACTTGGATAACAGGAAGATTGCACTCAGATTACAAGTAATGGATTTGTATTACACAAATTGTTCAGACTATCTATTGTTAACTTTGTACTTATTTAACCAATGGTCATTAACAGAGTATAACTCACAAGAAATACTTTCACTACTTTTGATACAAGGGCTTTTTAACCTGCGTTGACCACGACAACCCACTTGTAATGTAAGGGCAGCTAAAACAGATAATAATAATAATTTCTTAAACATGATAAAACCTTTTTATTTATATTATGCTCATTTCTATTGTTTGTAAAGGTTAAGCATATTCTTTTACTCTCATTTCGTTTTCAACTTTTTGAGATGAAGTAGCTGTGTTATTCATACGTAGTTTTATGTAATCATCTATGATTTGAGCAACTTCTTCCTCTTTATCACGGAGAAAGTGATTAGTGTCGTCTATTACGTGATATTCCATATGACGACTTTTTACCGAACTTATTAACCTATTTGCTAGCTCTGTTACGTCACTTTCCTCTGAAATTGTGTCATTACTACTTTGTATTATAAGTCCAGGCACTGGGCAAGGAGAGAGAAAAGAAAAGTCATACTTAGTTGCTGGAGGAGAAAGAGCAACAAACCCAACTACCTCCGGGCGACGCATCGTCAATTGCATAGCTACCCATGCTCCAAAAGAAAAACCGACCACCCAAATTGGAACGTTGCTAGAATTATGTTCTTGAATCCAATCAATAGCTACTGCAGCATCAGTTAGCTCACCTATACCTTTGTCAAAAGTGCCAGTTGACTTTCCTACACCACGAAAGTTAATTTTCAATACAGAGAAGTCATTGTCAATAAAAGATGTACATATGCTGTGTATCATTTTATGATCCATATTACCGCCATATTGAGGATGATGATGCAAAACCAATACAACCGGTGCATCAGGATTTTTGCTCTGGCTATACTCTCCTTCTATCTTCTCTGTTGTATTATTCAAAAAAACTTCTACCATGGCGACCCCTTAATTAAAAACATATTTGACATCCAATATATAACTAGCTAGCGTAACTTACACATACAGTTGTTTATTAATTATGTATTAATTTTACTGTTTTTGCAATAAATTTTTTGATCTAGCAAATGCACTGATGGTTATCATTGACGGTAAAGTAACAGATAAACTCTCAATATCCCCTTTAGAATATCAAGGTGACGACTACGTATACGCTGACTACAATGCAACTGCTCCACTCAGTAGCAATGCAAAAAAAAGAATACTTGAAGTCTTATCAAAGCAAATCTTGAATCCATCTTCGCTACACAAAAAAGGACAGGAAGCAAGAAAAATCCTTCAAGACGCAAGAGATGATGTACGTCGCTTTATCGGCGTTTCAAACGACAAAGAAATAGTTTTTACTTCTGGCGCAACTGAAGCAAATAACCTTGTTATGAAGGGAATAAAAGGCTATCAACACGTAATTTCAGCTATAGAGCATCCTTCAATCCTTAGTTCTGCACATAATCCCAATATAATACCAGTAAATCAGGATGGAGTTGTTGATCTTGTAGAGCTAGAAAAGATTCTCAGCGCGCTTAAAGGAAATAAAGTACTTGTCTCAGTGATGATGGCAAATAATGAAACTGGAGTTATACAACCAATTAAAAAGATAGTGGAAATAGCCCATAAATTCGGTGCAATATGCCACACTGATGCTGCTCAAAGCATTGGAAAAATTGAAGTGAACATGCAAGACTTAGGAGCAGATTTGCTAACTTTATCTGCCCACAAATTTGGCGGTATGGTGGGGAGCGGAGTTTTGATATTTGATAAGAAGTTGAAAATAGAGCCTATAATTTCCGGTGGTGGGCAAGAAAGAGGATTGCGCGGAGGTACAGAGAATGTTGTTGCAATTGCAGGGCTCTCTGCTGCACTTCATGATATTCCAGATCTTCTATTGAAAATGAATAAGATAAAAGAGCTACGTGATCATTTAGAATCGGAATTATTGAGTATTTCTAATGACATAAAAATCTTTGGTAAAAACTCCGAGAGGTTACCAAATACTAGTTTCATCTGTATGCAAGGAATAAAAAGCGATGTTCAGCTTATGCATTTTGATTTGAATAATATTGCAGTCAGCAACGGCTCTGCATGCTCTTCTGGCACAGTTGAACCCTCTCATGTGTTACTTGCAATGGGAGCCACAAAGAGCCAAGCAGAATGTTCAATTCGAGTTAGTATAGGCCCCAAAACTAAGTCACAAGATATAAAAAAAATAGTAGATTGTTGGTGCTCAATTTATAAAAAAAATATCACAATTTAAATATCTTTATTTATTTTGAGTAATTTTTTTTTATTAAAAAAAGAGTATTGACATGTCAGTTTTACATGATATCTTCATATTATTAATTATTTAATAAGATAAGTTATGTTTTCAATAAGTGAAGAAACAAAAATAAAACGAAGAAACAGGTGGCTTAATGGATTTAATATTGGCAGAGGAACAGCAATAGGCCTTATAGTTCTTTCATCTTCGATATTAATGGGTGGAGCATTTACGGTGTTATTATCAGATGGAGGTAAAATTACACAATGGGCAAAGTTAATTCCAGAATGGATGCAGTTTATTGAAATAAAGGATGTAACAATACTGAGTGAAATGACTCCTGAAATTAATTTTATATTTTATGCTGCATTAATCTTTGCAATAGTAGCTACCATTATCACTATATGCATGCTCTGCATGATGCACACAAGTGCTAAAGAGGTAGGTGAAAATAATTGTAAATCAGGAATTTTAGATTCATTAAACAAAAAGGAAAATCAAACTATTTCATGGTTAGATGGAAAAGGTACACCTAAAGATCCAGTTTACGTAGTACTAAAGGAAGAATATCCTAATGGTTGTGTAGTACAAAGTAAAATGGGGAAGAAAATAATGACACTAACACGCCCCGTAGAGGCAAATGGTGGAGGTTATGAATATGAAGTTGTTAAATATCAAAATACCGCAAAACCTGAAATAACACAAGATGGTTGTCGAGCAGATTTCTTCAAGAAAGGAGATACTAGAGAGGACGTTACAGTATATAGTTTCGGTCCCGATACACTGATCGAATTAAGTGGTTTAGTATTTGACCCACATCAAAAACAGCCAAAAGAAAGAAACAGAAGCGCTGCATAGAACTGATACTGGTGTAAATTTAGGTAGATTCGCTACAACTTATATGGTGGGTTCGAGCTGATCTCTATTTCTCCTTAATAAAACATAAAAAGCCCCTTTGCCGCCATGCTCTTTTGTGGCTTGTTGGTGATATAAAACCATATGCTGAATTTTTGTGTCATTTAACCATTTATATAAATTATTTTTTATAGCCCCTGTTTTGTTTGTTACATTACCATATCCAGTGATTACCAATAAACACCTGTTACCTGCTTGATAATTTTTAATTACAAAATCTATCAATTTATAATAAGCGTCCTCTACATTATAGCCATGTAAATCTAATCTATCGCTTATAAAATATTTGCCCTTATCAATTTTTGATTTTGTATTATAGTCAAGACAAGACTGCATGCTAGCGTTGCTAGTATTAAAAAAATTTTCTTCTAAAGCAAAAGTTCCTTTATTGACCACAGATTTTATATTTATTTTATGATCAATTTTTAAGGTAACTTTCCCACACTTTAGTGGCTTAACATTTTTTTGCCAATTGAGTTCATCATCCTGCATAAAAGCATTAATTGAAGTGTATAATTTTACAGCAATACTTAAGTATAGTAAAATATTGCTTACTATATAAGATATAATATTAGCTTAAGTAGCACGATGAAATCACAAAAAACTACCGAAAATTTTTGGTTATACGGAAGGCACACTTGTATATCAGCATTAAAAAATAAAAATAGGCAATGCATAGAACTGTTAGTAACAGAAAATTTCCACAAAGAACATGAAAAGGAAATTAGAGAATGCACAAATGACAGAAAGATTAAAGCTCAAATAGTCGAAAATAAAATATTTGATAGCATTTTGCCCAAAGGCGTTAATCATCAAGGGATTGCTTTAAAAGTTTTACCTATTTCTAGCAATTTAGAAATTGAAGAAGTCGCTGAAAATGGAGATGAAAGTTCCACTATTGTAATTCTAGATCAAGTCACAGATACACATAATATAGGGTCGATTTTAAGAACTGCGGCCTGTTTTAATGTTAATGCATTGGTTTTACCTCGTGATCATTCACCTGGCGAAAATGCATCTATCGCAAAAGCAGCTAGTGGTGCACTAGACATTTTACCCCTAGTCTACGTTACAAATATAGTAAACACCATGAAATATTTAAAGAAAGCTGGCTATTGGTGTTATGGTTTTGATTGTAACACTGGCGAGGATATAGATGAAACAAAGAGTTTTGGTCAAAAAAGAGTTATAGTCTTTGGGTCTGAAGAAAAAGGAATGCGAAGGCTAGTAAAAGAAAACTGTGATCATCTTTTAAAAATACCAATATCAAATGCAATAGGCAGTTTAAATGTTTCAAATGCAGCAGCAATAGGCCTATATTCTGTTTATATTAAAACAAATGCTAGCGCGTAGCATAAAAACACTTGATAAAAATGTAATTTTACACTATAATGTCTTAAATAATGGACAAAAGGAGTTATATTATGTCTTACATGAGAAATGAACAAGATGTCCGCTCTCAAGGCGCTTATTACAGTGCTGGACTCAGAAGCTATCTGACTAAAGTATATAATTACATGGCTTTAGCCTTAGGTGTTACAGGAATTGTTGCATTTCTAACGGTATTTTCTGGTCTTCATCAGGTAATTCACTCTAATACCGTTCTATTGTATGCAGTAATGCTTTCTCCACTTGCGCTAGTGTTTTTTGTATACCCTAGAATTCTACAACTTAGTGTTCAGTCTGCATTCACCATATTTTTTGCGTTTGCAGTATTAATTGGAATGTCTTCATCCTATATTTTTGTAACTTATACTGCAGAAAGTATAGCAAGAGCATTTTTCATTACATCAATCATGTTCGGCTCTATGGCTTTGTATGGTAATACCACAAAAAGAGATCTTACAAGTATGGGATCTTTCTTGATGATGGGAGTTTGGGGATTGTTTATAGCATTCATAGTAAATCTATTCCTTAGAAGTGGTCCACTCGATTTTGCAATATCATTTATATCAGTGATAGTGTTTACTTTAAAAACTGCATCTGACGCTCAAAGAATCAAAGATGTTTATTATAGGAATAATGACGGCTCAGAAGCTGCTGCTACTAAGCTAGCAATACTCGGTGCAACTAGTCTTTATCTAGACTTTATCAATATATTCCTCAGTTTGCTCAGGTTACTTAATAGTAGAGATTAAATGTTCTCCTTTTTAAGGAGGGGTGATAAGAATTCTATAGTTTTCTTTTTAGTATCTTTAGTTTTTTTAATGGTGTGTCTTACATATGCATCAGTACCCTTATACAGGATTTTCTGTAAAGCCACTGGATATGGCGGAACAACAAAACAGGTAACTAAAGCGATAACAAATGTAACTAATCAAAAAATCAGGGTATATTTTAATGCTGACATCATGCCTGATCTACCCTGGGAATTTAACCAAGAAACTAACTATATGGATGTAAACATAGGGGAACAAAACTTAGCTTTTTATTATGCAAAAAGTCTCTCTGATCAGCCTTCATTTGGAATGGCGGTGTACAATGTTACACCTTTTAAAGCAGGTAAATATTTTAACAAAATTGCATGTTTTTGCTTTAATGAACAAATGCTACTGCCGAAACAAAAAGCGGCTATGCCTGTCTCTTTTTATATAGACCCTGATATACTGCTTGATCAGAATACAAAAGATTTAGATCAAATAACGCTATCTTATACGTTTTTTAAGCTTAAATGATAAACGTTTATAACCACCATATTATTTCAGAAATCGTATGGTATCACTTGATATTAAACTTCAAACTTGCAACTGGTTCTTGTAACATATAAGATTAGCTTTGTTTTTTGTCAAAATAACGTCGTACTTCAATGAATTTGGTATTAGTTTCAGTATTATTAGTAATTTTTATTTTACTGGCTTTGTCGTTTTTATTTTCAGGAGCAGAAATAGGTTTAACCTCAATTAGCCGTTCTCGAATTAATAAGCTAAAACTAGATGGTAACACAAGGGCTAAGATAATAGACCGCTTGTTAAATCGAAAAGAATTAACAATAGGCACAATATTGCTCGGTAACACAGTTATCAATATTACTTGTTCCGCGTTATTTACAGCAATGTTTATAAATCTTTTTGGAAATGAGAGCATCTTTTTATCAACAATTATCATGACATTTTGCATTTTACTGTTCTGTGAAGTGTTACCAAAGACTTACGCCATTCAGAATCCTGAAAAATTTGCATCGTTTTCTGCTTACTTTTTACTGTTTTTCGTGAAGATTTTTTCTCCACTTACGTTAGGTATTCAATTTATTGTCAATCTCATCCTAAAATTATGCGGACTACATAGAGATAAAGAAGTGATATCTGCAGCAGATGCAATGCGTAATATGATTACTTTGCATCGCAGTGAAGGAACTATGCTACAACAGGACTTAGATATGTTAAACAGCATACTTGATTTAGCTGAAACAGATATATCGCAAATTATGACCCATAGGAAAAATTTGTTTTCTATTGATATAAATTTAAATAAAGAGGATTTGATAAGAGAAATTTTAACTAGCAGTCACAGTAGAATTCCTTTGTGGCAAAAAGAGCCAGAGGATATTATCGGTGTAATTCACGTGAAAGATCTAATAAATGCCTTGCGCGCAAAAAATAATAAAACGGAGGAGGTTGATATTACTCAAGTGATGTCGAAGCCTTGGTTCATACCAGAAAGTACACTGCTCAGCGTGCAACTTCACAATTTTCGTAAAAATAGGAAGCACTTTGCACTTGTTATTGATGAGTATGGTGCATTACAGGGAATCGTAACCCTTGAGGATATATTAGAAGAAATTGTTGGGGATATTTCTGATGAGCATGATTTGATTACAGAAAATTCCATCAAGAAAATATCTGATAATCTGTATAACATAGAAGGAGAAACCCCAATTAGAGACATCAATAGGCAGTTACATTGGAATCTTCCTAATGAAGAAGCTTCAACTTTAGCTGGTATGATTGTGAATGAAATAGAGCGTATTCCTGAAGAAAGTGAGGAGTTTTCTATGTATGGTTTTCACTTTAAGATTTTAAAAAAAGATAAAAATGTTATTACTATTGTTGAAGTGCAAGTAAAAATTGATAATACTGATAAGAGCAGTTAATTAGTGGAGTTTTATGGAAGACACAGTTAAAGTAACATCCGAAGAGCTGAGAGGATACATAGAGAGGATTGAAAAGCTTGAAGAAGAGAAGAAGGAGGTACAGGATCATATTCGCGATGTATACCTGAAAGCAGCAGATGAAGGCTGGGATACAAAAGTTATGAAACAAATCATCAAGCTAAGAAAGATGGATGACGATGACAGGGAAGAGCAAGAAATATTGCTTGATACATATAAACGTGCACTTGGAATGAGCTGCGAAGAAGAATTACGTGAATAGTAGAATTGTAATTGGAATAAGCGGTGCATCTGGCTCTATTTACGGTGTGCGTATTTTAGAAGCATTAAGAAATATTAATAGATCTCTTGTCTCTGTCATCCCAGTGCTTGACACTGGGATCCAGGGAAAAAGAAATATAGATTCCAGCGTCACGCGCTGGAATGACAGCAATCAGGGTTATGAAACTCATTTAGTAATCAGTAGTGCTGGAAAAATAACTCTAGCTCATGAAATTCCAGAAAAACTTGAAGATATTACATCGCTTGCGGACTTTTATTACTCTGAGGAAAAAATAGGAGAAAAGATAGCAAGTGGTGCTTTTAAAACTTTGGGGATGATTATCGCTCCATGCTCTATGAAAACAATGTCTGAAATTGCGTCTGGTGTTACTTCCAACTTATTGACAAGAGCTGCAGATGTAACACTTAAAGAAAGAAGAAAGCTAGTACTAATGGTGCGGGAAACCCCACTACACCTTGGGCATTTGCGTAATATGTTAAAGTTGACAGAGATGGGAGCAATTATTGCTCCGCCAGTGCCATCATTTTATACCAAACCAAAATCATTGAATGATATAATTGACCATTCCGTTGGGAAAGTATTGGATTTATTTGATATCAAATGCCCTAATTTCAAAGAGTGGCAGGGAGTGTAGCAAAGTGACAATTATTATTGACGGTAAAAAAATAGCGAATGATCTCTGCGAGGAGTTATCGAAAAAAATTGATACTTTAAAAAAAGAGCACAATATTTTCCCATGCCTTAAAGTGATCCTTGTTGGTGAAAATCCGGCAAGTCAGGTCTATGTTCGTAATAAACAAAAGAAAGCAGAGTCAATAGGAATAGAATCTGAAACTATTTTTTTATCTGGCACGATATCAGAAGATCAGTTGATTGGAAAAATCAATGAATTGAATAATGATCCATCTGTACATGGCATTTTAGTGCAACTGCCTTTGCCAAATCACATTAATGCAAGCAGAGTAGTTAACTCAGTAAGTGTGGCAAAAGATGTAGATGGATTTCATAATGAAAATGTTGGCAGATTAGTTAAGGGTGAAAAAAATTGTCTTATACCGTGTACTCCGAGGGGTGCTTTATATTTGATTAAATCAATTGAAGCAAACCTTTTTGGTAAAAATGCAGTAGTGATTGGTAGGTCAAACATCGTTGGCAAACCAATGTTTCATCTACTATTGCAAGAGGACTGTACTGTGACTATTTTACATTCAAGAAGCAAAAACTTAGCTGAACATTGCTCTAAAGCAGATATAGTAGTTGCGGCAGTGGGCAAACCAAATTTCGTTCAAGCAGACTGGATAAAAAACGATGCAATAGTAATTGATGTTGGCATAAATAGTGTGCAAATAGATGGCAAAAGCAAGCTTGTAGGTGATGTTGATTTTGAGGGAGCAAAAGAAAAAGCTAAGGCTATTACTCCAGTGCCAGGTGGTGTTGGCCCAATGACAATTGCATTTCTGATGATAAACACTTTCACTGCTGCTTGTCTGCAGAATGGATGTAAGCTTGATGATTTCGGTGGCTAAATTTTTCTTTAGCGGGAATTGATTATTTTATAATACACACAACTGGCGTATGATCGGATGGGTTTTCTAATTTGCGCAATCTATCATCTATATAGCATGTTTCTAATTTATCTACAGCTTGCGGCGATAGAAGCATGTGGTCTATTCTCATTCCCTGATTGTTTCTTAATGAGTTACCTTGATAATTCCACCAGCTAAATTGTTGTAAATTTGGATGGGATATTCTGAATGCGTCTTTAAATCCAAGATTCAAAATCGCTCTTAGTTTTTCACGTTCCTTTATATGAAAACACACTTGACCATTCAGCAAGTTTGGATCAAAGACGTCAATTTCATCCGGTGCAACATTGTAATCACCAGAGATAACAATCAGCTCTTCATCTTTTAACAAATTGCTCATTCTTTTATAGAGGCTATCAAAAAATTTGAGCTTGTATTCAAATGCATGAGAGTCAGGGCTTTGACCATTTGGAACGTAAACACTCCCTACCCTTATGTTCTGGTTATTGTGTTTTATCACGCACTCTATGTAACGCGCTTCATTATGATCTTCTACAACATCAACCTTAAATGTTTCTAGTATAGGATATCTGGATAGTACACAAACACCATTTCTTGCAACTTGTCCATAGATGGAATATTCATATTTTAATTCCTCTATCTCTGCATAAGGAAATTGCTCTTCAGTGCACTTTATTTCTTGCAACAAAATTATGTCTATCTGACTATCAACTATAAAATTACAAAGCTGAACGGCTCTTTTGCGTATAGAATTTACGTTCCAAGTTGCAATCTTTAGCATCAAGAATCCTTATTAATTATATCAACTAAGCTCTCTTGACTTGGTAACCTGGATGTTATAATTTTTTTCCATTTGATTGATTTTAAACTATCAGTAATGTTTTTACTCATAGTATACGCAGTTATATTGCTTGTTACATGAGACAGCCCACTTTTTAAGATCAATGAACAGAATATCCTTGCTGTCTGCGCAGAAAAGAAAGCCACGCTATCAATCTTACCATCCAGCAGCAAATTTTTACACCTATTAGTGAGACTCTTTTTGATAATTGTCTTATATAGTATAACTTCTCTTACATGGAAATTTTCATCAGATAGCCTTTTTTTTAAATCACACGATACTTCTTGTCCTCTAATATATAGAAATCTAATTTCACTTGAGTAATGAACTTTTATAAATGCAACTAAGCCATCAACATTACTATCTGCTGATAGTATGTGAGAAAAACCTAAATCTTTTGCAATTTGCATAGTTGAATTACCAACCGTGATAATCGAAAGATCGTCTACTTTGCATATATGGCTGAAAGCCTTTACACTATTTTTGCTTGTGGATATCACCACATCAAATTCATCCGCAGATATATCAGGATGCAGATACTTTATTGTGAATATTGGCTCTATACATACCTTGTATCCATATCTTTTCAGCGCACTTCTTGTTTCCAATGAGTCTAACAAAGGCCTTGTTAATAAAATAGACTTCATTTCAATCCACTAAAGCTCTTTTTATAGATAATACTGAATATATATGAACTACTAAACAAAAATTTTACTTTTAAGAAAGTTGCATTTTCTTATGACCATTTTGTAGAAAGCTTTGGATATCCATAGAGCTATAACAAGTAAGATTTCCCTACGTCATACCGCGAATAAATCCACAGCTGTACGCACGTCTAATTTAGCGAGAAAGTAAACCAAAAACATCAACCTTTGGTGTCATTTCATTAGCACTCCTCCTGTCATCCCAGTGCGTGACACTTGTATCTTTATGATGTGAGGCATTAGAGCTAAAATACCACGCAGGAAGGGTGAAGCCGACTTGACACTAACGCCAATAAGGCCGAATTCCAGATTTTGCTCCCCTCCCATAGAGTTAAAAGACTGAATAGTATCTTTGGAATTATATCCCGTATTACAAGGTTAGTCTAAACTCTCAGTTTATTTATAGTCTTGGAGGTAATTTTATGCAAGTAAATGCTATTTTGGGTGTGGATATTTCAAAAAAGAAATTTGATGTTTGTTTGCTGATGGACAATAAAAAACGACACAAAGTCTTTCAAAATAATCAGGATGGCTTTGCAAAGCTTGTGGTTTGGTGCAATGGCCATGGAGCAAATCTTATTCATCTGTGTCTTGAGGCAACTAGCTGGTATGGGGAAGATTTGGCTACTTTTATGCACGATTTAGGGCATAATGTTAGTATAGTAAACCCGGCTCAAATCAAGGCTTTTGGCAAAAGTGAGCTGCTCAGAAATAAAACAGATAAATCAGATGCAGCTATGATAGCTAGATTTTGTATCGCTAATAAACCTGCTCTTTGGAAACCAATTGCACCTGAAATGAGGCATTTAAGAGATCTTTACCGTTGTATGCAATCGCTAAAAAATGATAAATTGCAACAAATGATAAATTGCAACAGATGAACCGCTTGGAAAATGAAAATATGCATTCCAGCTGCAAAGAAGCTATATCTAAGGTAATTTTGGCAATAGAGGAGCAAATTATTGTTCTCGAAACAGAAATTAATGAGCATATAAATCACTATCCACATCTAAAAAATATGGTAGAAAACCTCAAGACTATAAAAGGTATAGGACATCTTACTGCTGTTGCTGTTATTGCAGAAATGCCAGCGGTTGATAATTTTGACAATGCTAAGCAATTTACAGCTTTTGCTGGCCTAAATCCAGGGCATTATGAATCTGGATCGTCAGTAAGTAAGAGAAGTTGCATATGTAAAATAGGATCTGAGCGCGTCCGAAAAGCCCTTTATATGCCAGCTATAGTAGTCAAAAACCATAATAATCATTTTCAAAAATTTTGTCAGCGTCTAGCAAGTAAAGGTAAATGCCCAAAAGTCATAGTCCTTGCGTTAATGAGAAAATTAATGCATGTCTTTTTTGGTATTCTTAAAAACAATCAACCATTTAATTGTAATTTAGTTGGATAATTTGTTTGACATCAAAGACAGTATCTGGGATCCATTTTGCAGTACAACTTCGCTAAAAACACAGTGTTTTAGTATGAAGTAAGCTATTTTTATTGTTTATCTAATCTGTTACCCATCATGCTTGTATTTGTTTGCTAGCACAGCAATTAAGGGCTGGATTCCAGCGTCACGCGCTGGAATGACACCAAAGGTTGATGTTTTTAGTTTGCTTTCTCGTTGGAGAGTTTATCTATTAGGTGAATCAGCTTTTGCCTTGGCATTTTCCACATCAGTCATAGAATCAATCGTACTTGACGTATAGTATTCTGGCTCTAATTCTCGAACTTGACCGTTTTCTAAAATGGCTTTTTCTTTCAACGTTGGAGGTTCACTCTGCTTTATAGTATTCTTGATTAAGTTTATAACAAAATTTAGCTCAACATCACTTTTTATAAAAGATCCTATTTTTTCTACAAGCGTATTTATTGAGTTTATCTTATCTTCAACAGAGCATGTGTTATCTTCACATATATTTGTTAACTTGTTTAATAATTCATTTTTTTTAAGATTATTATTACTAAAAATATTAGTGATAAATTCTCTGACTTTTTTGATACATTTATAAAAGAAGCTCCTTATTTTGCCTAGTAAAGTTTTACTTTCCGTTTCTTTATGTGGTTGTTTATACTCATTGAGTAACTTTGCAACGAAATCTATTGTTTTCTTTTTATCTACATTCTGATCTAATATACCACATCCTTTTAAGATTTTAAAATATCCAAGAAATGATTCATAGTTTTGCGAATATAATAACTTTACATATGCTTTTTCTTTCATACTCTCACTAACTGCAGCAGAAGGGCCAGTGAATCCACTTATTAGTCGTGCTAAAAAATTGTATCGAACGTTCTTACGTTTATTGCCTTTTATTTCATTTTTTATATCCCTATCTCTTTCTAGTTCAAACTCCTCTAATACAGTTTTCCAGTTATCCAGTCTGTTATTGAGCTTTTCTAACTCCCCACTAACATGTGTTCTTCCAATTCCAAAAAATCCAGTCAGCTTTTCTGTTTTATGGTTTGTTAAGCAATAATGAAAGCAACCATGGCGCATTGCCTTAGTGACTACTAAATATGAATTTCTTCCTTTAGCTTTATGTACTTCTATCGGATTCAGATGTGGATTATCTCGTTTAAACTGTTTTATAACTTCCTTATCACTCAAAACTTGTTCTTCAGTACCTTGATGATAGTTTGATAATGCTACAAAGAACTTTAGAGCATGCTCTAATCCTAAGTTCAAAGATCTAAAAAATGCCAAATGAACTGCTGCATCACCCAAGCAAATATAATTATCATTACTTCTTTTTTTAGCATAGCCACAATCTATTTCTATTTTTTTCACCACTACACTACTTAGATCCACTTCCCACCCCTTCAGCACAAGTGTTGATATAATAGAAGAGATTGGATGAAGGATTTCGTCTGGCACTTGATCAGCAGTCTGAAAAGGTTTTAAAGGGTTTTGATTGATTTTGGGGTAATTTTTATCAAACGCACGTGCTAGCTCGTCGCTTATAAAAACTGGAATTGTTACATTAGTAATTTCGTCCTCACTTTGACTTGCAACAATATCCGCAAGCTTTATATCCCCAACATTTTTCATCACTTGATGTAAAGCAGTAGGCTTAACATTCTTTGCTTTGAAGTTAATGTACATTGCATGTTGAAGTGGAATGGTCACCATGTTATCTTCATCACCATCAAATGCGTTAGTCCTGAGCTTACTTTTTGCTCCAGTACAATCCAGTATTATTGGGTCTGAATCTTTATGTTTCTCATATACTTCTTCAAAAGAATTTACTTCTTTTCTTATATATTGAGCCTCGAGTGATACCGCTTGTGCTTTTAATCTTTCTTCTAAATCTTTTATAACTATTTTATTGTCACTCTCACCTAAACTCTTGTTTATCTCATTAAAAAAGTTGTCATCTATTCCCAATGTTTTCAATACTTCATGCGCCTTTTGAAAAAAACCGGGTTCTATTTTTACGTTAATGCTTCTTGTAAATTTCTCACGCTTTTCATAAACAGTAACTGGTATACCAAGCTGTGAAATTAGCGCTGCCATAAACGCTCCAACTGGACCTGAACCTACTATAATTACACGATTAACACTAGACATTGCTTCTACTTCCTAACTTTCTTAATCAATATTATTATAACATAGATATTAACTTATTATATATTAATTAACTCTTAAGATAGATCTAATATTTATTGCTTTTTTAATTGACTTCTAACGTCGCTGCTTAGCAGGTGCTAATGCTTTAGAGTGTCTGACAAAGGAAGCGTATCTTCTTTATTTTCTATTGAGGAAGGCGTGTTACTTTGCTTCTCACCCTCAATCGGAGAAGGTGGGTGGATTAAAGCAATTTTTATGACTTCATCAACATTCTTAGCAAAAACTACATTAAGTCCTTCTTTAATATTTGCTGGGATATCTTGCATATCTTTTTCATTTTCGCTGGGTATAATAACAGTTTTGATTGCTCCCCTGAGCGCTGCAAGCAACTTCTCTCTCAAACCACCAATAGCTAAGATTCTACCGCGCAAGGTTACTTCACCTGTCATAGCTACACTTTTGTTAACTGGTATATTAGTCATAAGGGAAACAATGGACGTGCATACCGCACCACCAGCAGAAGGCCCATCTTTTGGTACAGCACCTTCCGGTACGTGCAAATGTATATCATTGTTTTGAAATTTTTCAGGCTTTATGCCAAAAAACAAGCAATTTGATCGAATATAACTATATGCAGCCTTTATAGATTCCTGCATAACCTCTCCAAGCTTTCCTGTATATTTTATTTCTCCTTTTCCTGGAATTATGACTGATTCTATCATTAAAATATCACCGCCTGTCTCAGTGTAAGCAAGTCCAGTTACTACCCCGACTAGATTCTCATTTTCTGCAATACCGAAGGTATGTTTACGCACTCCCAAATAGTCTTGTAAATTGTCATCTCCTACAGATATGGTTTTACTTTTCTCTGTCAATATTTCTTTAACTGCCTTCCTCATGAGCTTCGCAAGCTCTCTTTCCATACTACGTACACCACTTTCACGTGTGTATAAGCGTATCAATTTATATAATGCATCACTAGTTACACTCCACTCCTTCTGATGTAAACCATGCTCCTTTTTTAACTTGGGAATAAGGTGATGTGAAGCAATATTAATTTTTTCATCTTCAGTATACCCAGACAATTGTATAATTTCCATCCTATCACGCAAAGCATGTGGTAAATTTAAGCTATTCGCTGTAGCTACAAACATTACACTTGAAAGGTCAAATTCAACTTCTAAATAATGATCAGTAAAGTGTTTATTATGCTCAGTATCCAAAACCTCAAGCAATGCAGATGCAGGATCTCCACGTGAATCAGCACCCATCTTATCTATTTCATCAAGCAAAAAAAGTGGATTACATGAATTAGCTTTCTTCATGTGCTGAATGATTTTGCCAGGCATTGACCCAATATAAGTTTTTCTATGTCCGCGTATCTCAGATTCGTCTCGTACGCCACCAAGAGATATACGAACAAAATCTCTTCCCACCGCTTTTGCTATAGATTTTGCCAGAGAAGTTTTACCAACCCCTGGAGGTCCAACTAAGCAAAGGATAGGGCCTTTTATCTCTTTTACTCTTTTTAGCACTGCCAAAAATTCTATTATTCTATCTTTTACTTTCTCTATACCATAATGGTTTTCATCCAAGATTTTTTTTGCGGCATTTAAATTAATCTTTGTATCTTTATATTTCCCCCATGGTAAATCAAGAAGCCAATGTAAGTAGCTAGAGATAACTGTAGCCTCAGGTGAAATAGGATTCATCTTTTTGTATCTTTTCAAATCGGCCATAGCTTTCTCTCTTGCTTCCTGAGAAAGTTGTGTTTCGTTTATTTTTTTCTCGAATTCATTGAGTACATTCCCTTCATCACCATTCTCAAACTCACCTAACTCCTTCTGTATAGCTTTCAATTGCTCGTTTAGGTAATAAACTTTCTGAGTGCTTTCAACTTGGGACTTAATTGTTTTGTATAAACGATTTTGTGCGTTCAAAATGCTTATTTCTCTTTCAATAAAAGAAAAAACTTTTTTTAAACGGTCTTTTAAGCCATAAGCTTCAAGTATGCTTTGCTTATCTGATATCTTTATATTTAAATATGAAGCAATGGTATCTACAAGTTGATCAATTTCTTTTATTTGATCAATAGGATTAATAACAACCTCAGGCTGGTTTTTTTTGTTTAGCTTACACCAACTATCAAATGCATCTATAACAGACCGTCTCAAAGCTTCTAAATCAACATTATCTTCAGCATCATTTTCTTCATATTGATAATGATTGTCTAATTCCACCCTAGCTTGTAACAAAGCATGAGAACTAATATATTCTACTACTCTCCCCCTACTTACCCCTTGTACTACAACCTTTACTGCATTATCAGGTAATTTTATCAACGGCTGTATAATGTTTGCTAGCACACCTACTTCATAAAGATCTTCTGGCTCAGGGTTGTCGATAGAACCGTCGCGTTGTGCAACAAGAAAAATCTCCTTTAATGGATTACCGCTTACCGCATACTCCAGTGCATTAATAGATTTTTCTCTACCTATGAATAAAGGTACCACTATGTTTGGAAAGATCACTAAATCTCTTAATGGTAATACAGGTAACGGGACAGCATTAGGTGTCACAGCACGTTCAGTGTTCATATATATGCCTCAAATTAATCATTAACTGTCATAATATTGCTCTTATTATTATGATTAACTGTTGCTTTTCCTAATTCTACCATTTTCTTAGTGAGTACTATGGTACTACCTTCAAATTCTCCATTTCCAGCTGCATACATAACGTCAAGCAAAAGCGACTCTAGAATAGCACGCAACATTCTTGCACCTGTTTTATAACTTATAGCTTTTTCAGCAATAGCTGATATCGCTTCATCTGAAAATTCAAGATTTACTTTGCTAAATGCAAGCAATGCTTTGTATTGCTTTGTTAGGGCGTTCCTTGGTTCTGCCAATACATGTATTAAATCTTCATGACTTAATTCATCTAAAACAGCAGTTATCGGAACTCGCCCTACGAATTCAGGTATTAACCCGAATTTAATTAAATCTTCAGGTTGAACTTCATGTAAAACATTTTTCTTCTTTTTATCTTTAGCATGGCTTATATCTGCTCCAAAGCCTACCGATGTTCCCTTTTTCCTTGCTTCAATAATTTTATCTAGTCCTTCAAAAGCTCCTCCACAAATGAAAAGTATTTTACTAGTGTCTACTTGTATAAACTCTTGTTGAGGGTGTTTTCGCCCACCTTGTGGTGGAACATAAGCAACCGTACCCTCCATAATCTTAAGTAGGGCTTGTTGCACCCCCTCTCCGGAAACATCACGGGTAATTGAAGTGCTTTCAGACTTTCTTGTTATCTTGTCTATTTCATCTATAAATACTATGCCTCGCTGTGCCTTTGTAACATCATAATTTGCAGCTTGTAACAGACGCGACAATACGCTTTCCACGTCATCACCAACATAACCTGCTTCAGTTAAAGTTGTTGCATCAGCCATAGCGAATGGCACATCTGAAACTTTAGCAAGTGTTTTTGCTAATAAAGTCTTACCAGAACCAGTGGGACCAATAAGCATTATATTTGATTTCTCAATTTCAATATCACTTATAGCATTAAATTGTACCATGGATTGACAATGATTGTGCATAGCCACAGACAGAACATGTTTAGCATGCTCTTGTCCTATAACGTGTTTACTAAGAAAATTTTTTATGTCCTCAGGCTTCTTTAGCAATAGTTTCATATCAGATATATGATCTGAACTAAAGGATCTACCTTTTTCTTGGCCTATTGCTCTATGAGATAATTCTATGCACTCATTACAAATAAATACCTTTAAATCATCTGAAGAGTTAGTAATTAATTTATCTACTTCATCTTGTGCTTTATTACAAAAAGAACAGTAGTGTAAATCATTATTATTATCCATTAATCTACCTTTTCTTTGACCTTATCTCCTTCAACCGTAATATCCGTACGCTCGGCTATAACCCTATCAATCAAACCAAGTTCCATTGCTTCTATAGGATCCAAAAATTTATCTCTTTCCATCATTGCTTCAATCTTCTTTAGTGAGTGCCCAGTATGTTTTTCATAAATTTGATTTAGCTTTTTCTTAATTCGCAAAATTTCCTTAGCATGTATTTCTATATCAGTTGCTTGACCTTGATAACCACCAGATGGTTGATGTATCATGATCCTTGAGTGTGGTAGAGAATAACGTTTGCCTTTTGTGCCCGCTGCAAGTAACAAAGAGCCCATAGATGCAGCTTGACCTATGCATAAAGTTGAAATGTCTGGTCTTATGTACTGCATTGTATCATAGATCGACAAACCGGCAGTTACAACACCACCTGGTGAGTTAATATACATGTAAATGTCTTTATCAGGATTTTCTGATTCTAGGAATAAAAGTTGTGCTACTATTACGCTAGCCATGTGATCCTCAACAGGACCAGTGACAAAAATTATTCTTTCTTTTACAAGTCTTGAATAAATGTCATAAGCACGTTCGCCGCGACTAGTTTGTTCAACTACCATTGGTATAAGAGTCATGAATTTTCCTATTAAATATTATCAAATAATTCTTTTAATTCTTTCACAGAAACAACCTGCTCTTCTTTGTTAACTTTTTCTAGTATGTAATCTGTAACTTTATATTCAAGTGCTTGCCCTCTAACTAACTCTTGAAATTGTCTGTCTGACTTAAAATGTTTAAGTACTGTATCAAATTGTACATCTCTACTCACATATTGATTTACAATGACATTCAAAATGTCATTTTGAGTTAATGATATTTTATGATCTGTGCTGAATTTCATAAATAACATCGCAAGCTTTACACGTTTTTCAGCTTCTTTGTTAGAGTTATCTTGAGCACCCAACTCTCTTTCCACTCTCTGCTGTTCCTGTTTTACTATATCTGTAGGTAAATCGAAGCTATAATTAGCATCCAGATAATCAAACAGCTCTTTTTTCACTAAAAGATCTGTCATTTCTATGCACTGATTACCAATCATTTTCTTTGCATGATCTATGAGTAAAGAATAACCTTCAAATCCCATAACTTTAGCCACTTCGTCTTCATTTTCAAAATCTTTTACAACTTTAATATCATTAACACGAACAGAAAAATCAGATTCCTGTCCTGCAAGGGAAATTACTTGATAATCTTCAGGAAATTTCAACTGAAAGCTTTTCTCTTCCCCCTTTTTCATACCAGTTAACTGATCTTCAAAACCATTAATAAATGTTCCAGATCCTAAATTAACGACAAAATCCTTGCTACTTCCACCCTTGAAAAGCTTGCCCCTAATCCGCCCTTCAAAATCAATTGCAAGTTTATCCCCTGTTTTTGCTTGATAAGAAGCATCATCAACAGAAACGAAATTAGGAAATTTTTCTTTGATGGAATCAATAAATTCTTTTGTATCTTCGTCTTCAATTTTTGCTTCAATTTTCTTTAGATTTATTTTTTCAAGATCTATCGCTGGTACTTCCGGCATAGACTCAAAAGATAATTTATATACGAAATCACCCTCGTCATTTTCTTTATCTAAATCTGGCAATGATGTCACATCAACTTTTGGATAAATGTGAGATTCAACCTTAACTTTTTTTATCAAATCATCTGAACAATGATCAATTGCATTATTCACGACATATTGTAAAGCTTCATTTTGATAATTTTTAACAACAAGGTCATAAGGCATCTTACCAGCTCTAAATCCAGGTGATGCTGCATTTTCTGCTATCTCCTGTAATCTGGAATTTACCTTTTGTTTTATATAGTCATTACTGACTGTAATTTCATATTCATGTTTCAGCTTATCTACACTAAGCTCTTTATAAGTATATATGCTGCTTGATGTATCTACTTCAACTGCATTTTGAGATATATTATTAGACATTACAATCCACTTATTAATATTTTAATTATATCTTAACAAAGTCATTTTACCAGAATTAAAGTTAAATACAATCATTAAGAACCGTTTTTTCTATAAGCAAAAGTGTATTTAGTGATTATAAATTTTTCCTTAAAACATAAGCCACATGACCTTAAGTGCGGATAGAGGGACTTGAACCCCCACGAGCAAGCTCACCAGGACCTAAACCTGGCACGTCTACCAATTCCGCCATATCCGCGAAATTTTCTAACTCAGTAAGCCAATTATATGCATCATATTAAAAATATTCAAGGTTTAAAGCCCTATTTAATTTCTAGTATTTACACAACCCAAAAAGCTTATTAACATTTTTTAATGAAAGCTCTATGCCCTGGAAATCAATAATGCGATTAATAACAAGCTTCTTACTCATAATTTTTCTGATTACACAAAGTGGTTGTACGAGCCTGATAATAGGTGGGGTGATAGCTACAGCGACAGCAACGGCTGTAACAATGCAACAAGATAAATCCTTGGGTAATATTATTGATGATACAACCATGGTAATCAGAATTAATAAAGGGCTTTTAAAACATGGTCTATTTTCCTCCATAAAAGTTAAAGTAAGTGAAGGGAGGGTGTTGCTTATAGGAAACGTTGATACTCCTGAAAAGCAGCTTACAGCAGAAAAAATAGCTTGGCAGCAAAAAGAAATAAAAGAAGTAATAAATGAAATAAGAGTTACACCAATTAACATGAACTCTATATTAGACACTACTGCAGATGGTATGATAACGGCGGAAATAACAACAAGACTTCTTGGAAAAAGAAATATAAAATCAATTAATTATAGTGTTAACACGGTAGACAGAGTTGTTTATTTGATGGGCATAGCGCAAAACAAAGCGGAATTAAAAGCTGTAATAGCAATTGCAAGAAAGATAAATGGAGTGAAGCAAGTTGTAAGTTATGTGCGGTATAGGCATAGTAAATTACGTCATTAGGTAGAATGAATTGAGTGTTGGTGTCGGTCATCCACATTTGTCATACAAGTGGCCCGTCTATTGTCATCTCTGTATCCTTCTCCTGTCATCCCAGTGCGTGACACTGGGATCTAAGTTTATGGAAAATTGTTATATTTATATACTTGCAATGGAAAATCGATTTAATTGAACAAGAAAACCAAGATAGGAAAGATTTATATGATGAAATTATTAACTAGATTCCAGTGTCGGAGCACTGGAATGACACCATCCTCTTATGCAATGGGCAACAGATTCTCGGAACATATAATATACATGATAAAAATAAGATGGATCCAATTGTCACACTACTTGCATGACACCGTCCTCAGTGAGGGAATATAAATGAAAATTGCTTTTCAAATGGATGAGAGTATAAACTTTGAGGTTGATACTACATTTGCACTAATAAAGGAAGCACAAAGGAGAGATCATTCTATCTATATATACACTCCTAATAATTTAGCACTAAAATTGAATCAACCAATGGTGAAACCGATATCGGTGTCATTCCAGCGCGTGACGCTGGAATCTAGAGGGAACAGGAATATTGATCCGAGTAGTCAAGCTATTCAGATGACGGGAGAGAATTCTGGAATGACAGATGGTTGTCCAATTGCTCTAGCTCAGAAAGTCACAGTTGATCATTCTGGATTCATTTCTAAAGAAGATGTGGCAATCAACTTGAACGAAATGGATATTATATTTATCAGACAAGATCCACCATTTGATATGCGCTATATCACAACAACCTATATCTTAGAAAAAACTAGTGCACTCATAATCAATAATCCAACAGAAATAAGAAATTATCCTGAAAAGTTAATAACTTCGCTGTTTCCAGAATTAATTCCACCAACTCTGATCACTGAAAACATATCAATGATTAAAGATTTTTACTGCAATTATAAGGATATTATCCTGAAGCCATTGTATAGCTATGGTGGAAATGATGTAATAAGAATACAAGATGAAAGTAGCATTCAAGTGGTAGTGGATCTCATGATAGCAAAATATGAATGCCCATTAATTGCACAATCGTTCTGCAAAGATATAGAGAAAGATAAAAGAATATTGTTACTAAATGGTGAACCAATTGGTGTAATGAAACGAGTTCCAAAAGTGAGTGGGGAAATCAGAACAAACGTAAGACTTGGTGCAAGTTTTGAACAAGCTCAAATGAGTGATAGAGATAATGAAATATGTAGCAAAATTGGTCCTGAGTTAAAGAAAAGAGGGCTAATATTTGTTGGTATAGACATTATGGGTGATTTCCTGCTTGAAATTAACACAACTTCACCCACTGGAGTGGTTTATATCAATAAATTATACAATAAATCACTAGAAAAAGACCTCTGGGATGCGTTTGAAGAAAAAGCACAAAGAAAAGCAATAGATCTCGTGTGAAAAACACTAAAAAGCGTATAAAATGAAAAATATTTCCTCTTTTTTCCAAAAATTGTTATATTCACCTTTGTTACTGATTCTTATTTTTTGTAACATATTTACCATTAATTGGTTAAATGCCTACTTTGTAATGAATTTTGTCAGTAGCTACTAGTTTTTATAGCTGTGATTGAGCAAATCTATTCCTGTGTAAGAGCACTGGGGTTATACCATAAGAGATCTATTATGAAACTTTCTTTATATACTGCATTATCAATCTCGCTGCTAATTATTCTCATGCACGTTGCGGCAATTTTTAAGGACTGGAGTGGCTACAAAGGATATATTATACAGGAATTAGAGGAAACATATGATGCTAAGATACGTATTGGTGGAAAAGTTGAAGTTTCATTAATTACTCCAAAGCTTACTATTCATAATGTTTATATACAATATAACCAAAACAAAGAGCAAAAGTTATCAGATTTAATTAATGTAAGTAAAATCGAAGTAAGGCCGTCACTCTTATCGTTATTTTTATTTTCACTACAGCCAAAGTCAATTACCTTGCTTGGCATGAAAAGCAATAAAGAAAATTTATTTAACGTCATGAGTGCAAAAACCAATAGCAGAATAGTTGATGTAGCAATAAGAGACAGTCAAATAAGCTTAAAGAATAATTTTGCTGATTATGACAATGTTGTGAATATAAAAGAGATTGTTGTAAAAAAAAATAGACAATTATTTGGTGAAATAAAGATAGGCAATGATTATTATGATTTTTCAGGGAAAATTAACATCACAAAAAAGAATGTAAATATTAATGTTGAGTCAAATTTTATAAATTTACTATTTACAGGTAAAAGAAATAAAGAAGACCTTCAGGGTAATTTAACACTCATGGTTAATAATAATTCGGATTCCATAAGTAATTTGGTGAGAGCTGCTAATCTTAACTTCCTTTCTCATATTATTCCTAGTGAAGATATCAAGATATCATCGAATATCAGCATCAATGAAAACGAATTTGCAGTAAATGATTTAGAAATTAATTCCAAAAGTATTGAGGCCAGCGGTAAAATACAAAATAATAGAAAGGATGGTCACACTAATGTCAATATTGGCTTCAGCAAGGTTGATTTAGATTTCATACACAGTGACTCAAAAAAAACAACGGATTTAAAGGAATTTCTAGAATGTTTTAGAGAAGTTGTGCCAAAGAATTTGAGCTTAAATTTTAATATGGAAGCTTCTAATATTAATTACCAAAAAAAAGTATTAGATAACTTTCATGCTGTACTAAAATTTGCTGATGGAAAAATAAAAGTTAATACGCTTCTTAAATTTCCTGGAATTAATAATATATCTTACTTATCAGGAAAGGTCTCAAATAATAATACCCTATCTGAATTCAACGGTGATTTGCTAGTTGAAGGAAATGATTTCGGGTCGTTCATTTTATGTTTTTTTCCTTCTATAAAGATGGAGGAGAGTCAGAAAAATCAATTCATGTTGCGTTCTAAATTACACTTTGCGCCAAGAATATTATCTATCTCGGAAATTAAATTACTAAATGACAAAGAATTTTTGGAAGGGTCAATTAAAATAAGTCACACAAAGAAACACAATGTGATTGATGGTGGGTTTAGCGTACATAATCTTAATACAGATAAATATAATTATTCATTATTTAGCAGTTTATCTAAGATAGAATGGCTAAAAAATTTGAAATACGACGGCAACATAAAGATAAGTGTTAATGACTTTACATTGAATAATACGAAAATTAAAGGCTTAGACTTTTTACTCAATATAGAAAAAGGTAAGTTAAATGCAGATAAAATAAAGCTATATGGAGATGATTTCAATGTAGCTGGTAATGCAAAAATATTAATGGATCAAAAATACACAAAACCGCTGTTGGACGTTAATCTTACTGGCAGTAAATTTAATGGAAATATTTTTAAAATACCGAATCTACTAGAGAAAAAAATAAATTCAAGAAACGAGATAAATCAAATTGGGTGGTCAACAGAACAATTTAATTTTTTGGATAATAAAGTAGACTTTGATGCAAATGTACAAGTCAATATCGCAGAATTTAAAACTGAGCAAAGTATTTTGAAGGACTTTAATCTTGATGCGATGATGAGAAACAACACTATTACTATCAGACAGGTAAATTACTCACTAGAACATGGACAAGTGTTTTTTCAGGGTTATTTAAGATCAAATTCAATGTATACAAAATTTTTTATTGCAAATTTGGATACTAAAAGGATTGGTAATGTTATAGGAATTGACAATGTAAATGGTCAGGTAAGCTTAAGTGGTACAATCAAGACTCAAGGCAAAAGCTTTCATGATTGGGCAAATAGTTTATCAGGAGATGTAAATTTACAAACGCAAGGAATAGAATTTACTAATGTGGATTTCAATTCATTTATCACTAATTTGCTAAGCAGTAAGAATAAATCTGAAATTTCCAAATTTGCTCATGTTGATATATACAATGGGCAGACGTTTTTTGAAAATGTTAGCGGAAAAGCAAATATTAGCAATGGCACATGTTCAATTAGTTTACAATTCGGAATTGATCAAGCATCAGGGTCAATCTCTTCAAATTTAACCTTATCTAACTTCGCTTTAATTTCTATATTCAGGTTCTTTTTCATTCCTCCAGATCAAAGTAGCCCAATATATGTAGACATGCATTTGGACGGTCCTCTTTGGCGCCCTAAGATGAATTTTGACATAGAGCAAATATTCATTACTTTGGTTGGAAAACGGAACAGTTAACTTTATTAATTACTTAACTATAAAATTAAAGTAATGCTTGACGCTTCATTAATATTAGGTTAAGATATTAGTATTATTCTAATATATAGGTAGAAAAGATGGTTAATATATTAAGAAGACCTAATCATTTTGAAGGATCATATCCTGAAGATAAACAGGTCATAAAAAATTACGATACTGAACCTTTTGAAGAAATTTCTGATGAAGAATTGAAAGCAGTCAATACTGAAGTTTTTGAAGAAATTCGTGATGAAGAAGGATACAAAGGATTCACTGGCATCAATGATTACAGTACAAACATTCCTGAAATTGACTATGTGATTTCCACATCAGGAGCAATTTACGATACTTTTATGAAATCTGCATTATTATGCGGTGAGTATACAGGTGAGTATCTACCATGGGGTCTAAAAGCTATTTCTAACGCAATAAAATTTACAGAAGAAGCAAATATAAAGGTAAATGGTACAACTATAAATGTGCAAAAAACTATTTCAAGCTTTTTTGGGCGTGATATAAGTTTTATTCAACAAGCTTGTGATAAAACTCATGATGCAATTGAGCCTACTTGCAAGAAAATGAAAGTGTATTGTTTTGACAGAATAGTCGGTGCTGCATACAAACAAGGTAAATGTATAGATGAATCTCCTCAAGAATATGATGACGAACTCAAAGAACTCGTCGATGACAAAGAGCTAAATGAAATTCGTGCTGAACCTGATACAAATGTAAGCAATACAAACACTACTCAACAGCTAGGATTTTTTTCTCGTTTTTTTGCTTAAGAAAATACAAATAAATGCCATGAATCACCAAAGACTCTTGGCATTTATTCAGCAATAAGCAATAGACCTCTGCATAGCGCTCTTAATATCAAGAAATACCATTCTAAAAACAGCATAGAATAAATATGAAATTCAAATAAGTAACAAAAGCAAGAAGTTTATTGTAAAACCTCACCAGTCGAATTTTTTATCTTGTGGTTTTATTTGCAATATTGCCACTAGACTGATTAATAGACAAAATATTATGTAGAGCCCAGCTGCAAAATTGATTTGAGGAAATTGGATGGTGAGCCAAATGCATATCATAGAAGTAAACCCTCCATGGAGCGCAAAAGAGATATTGCGCGATAGACTAACACCACTAAATCTAACACTTGTAGGAAATAGCTCAGACGTTACTATTCCTATGGGATTTATACCTCTTTCCAATATTGAAAGAGCCATTACACTGAGCATAATCGCAAGATAACTTTTATAGTAATATGCAATAGATAACATAGGACAACATAGTATCATTGTAATCACTATAAACACGATTGTAGTGCGCTCTTTCCCAACTTTATCAGCTAAAATTCCAAGTGCGATTGAAGATATCGGCATTAATATGCTGGTTATAATAGACACAATCTCGTTGATATATGTTGTTACGTACACTTCCATTGATACTATCTCTTTTGCAAGTGTTCGAAGGAATACAGCAAATCCAACAACGACGTTCACAGGAACCGATATCAACACAGCAAGTATAAGAGCCCTCTTGTAGTGCTTTACGAGTTCTATTATTGGCAAATCAGTTTTTTTCTCCTTTTGATTTGCCTCATACACTGGAGTTTCTCCCAATATATATATACTATATGCACTAATTATTCCCAAAAAAGCTGAAAAAACAAACGGGAGTCTCCAACCCCATGCGTTGAAGTCAGTAGTTTTTTTGCAGATGATTACTATCACTGCGGAAAGCAAAATACCAATAGAGCGACCAAAACCTATTATTCCAAAAAACATTCCTAATTTTTTTTTCTTATTAGATAAATGCTCTATGAGATAAACAGAACTGCCTCCTTGTTCAGCGCCAAGTGCAATCCCTTGTGTAACATGAATTGCAAGGAGTAATATAGTAGAAACTATACCAACTTGATCATAACTTGGAATAAATGCAACTAGACTTGATGGTATCGATATTAGTAAAATGGCAATCGGCAATGCTATTCTTCTTCCATACCTGTCCCCAACGTGACCAAATATGAAAGCACCAAACGGCCTTGCCATAGCACCTAGCCCTGCTATGCCGAATAATTGCAATATGTTGTGATAGACATCTTTTGCAAAAAAAAACTCCCTGCTGATTATGTTAACCAAATCAATAAAGAGCATATGATCATACCATATTGCGATTCTGCAGAATATGTTTGAGATCAACACCTTTGCTTGGCGATTCAGCACTAGAGATTTATAAATTATTTACTTATTTAATTCTGACTACTTTTTAGAATTTAGTAAACTGATTCATCTTATACACTGAGCTGTAGTTGACTTTTTTCCATAATACATGATAATTAAATATTGTGAAGGTTAGAGGTAAAATTAATGTTTTGGGAAAGAATATTACGTGATGTTGATGTTTATGCGGATTATCATCAAAATGATATAATAAAAAGAATAAAAGAGGGGTTGCAAGAACATCGTGAATATACAGAGTGGAAGAAGCATCACTTTAATGTGAATCATAAATTCGATTTTGGGCAAACACTACTACATTTGGCCACCATGTACAACTGCCAGAAACTAGTAAATGCCCTATTAAAAATAGAAGATATAGATGTTAATATAGTTGAAGGACGTGGTAGTACTCCTCTGCATTATGCTTGCATTGGTCACAATGTAGAGGTAGTAAATTCTCTGCTAAAAAGGCAAGACGTAGACGTGAATGTAGTGGATAATGATAGATATGCTCCTCTACATCGAGCTATTAGCGGTAATAATATAAAGATAATAAATTCTCTGTTAGAGAGAAAAGATATAGATATCAACATAGCAGATGAACATGGAAATACTCTTCCACATGTAACTGCTAAATTTGGAAATGCAGAAACAGTTACAACTTTACTCAAAACAAAAAAAATAGGTGCTAATGCCATAGATAAGGATGGATGTACTCTTTTGCATTCAGCCGTTCAGTATGGAAATGTAGAAGCAATAAACGTGCTAGTGCACGCAGGTGCAGATGTTAATGCCATAGATAAAAATGGTTCAACTTCTCTACATTATGCCGCTAAGGATAATGAAAGAAAGATTATAAGTATTCTAATGCTAAAGGGAGCAGACCCTTCATCAAAAGATAAAAATGGTAACACTCCAATAGATCTTAACAAAAATGGATATATAAAACAGCTTGTAGAGAAGAAGGCAGTTATAAAAGGTCTTATTGCTGGTTGTTCAACTGCAATATCATGTTCTGCTATAGCAGCAGTACTCTTTACAACTGATGCTGTTGCATCTGAATCACTAAATATACCAAGAGCAATAGTTATAGTTGCAACATTAGCATTTGGAGCTAGCGGTGTTACATATGGTGTATTAAAACCCAGTACTAAGATTGATGGAGCAGAAGAAGTACAAAATGTGAATGGGAATGGGCAGAACGTAGCATAGGAAGCAATGGATTTATGTACGTGGTACGAAAATTGAAAAAATTAGAGTGATAGTTTAAATGAAATAAATTTATCGCGCGTAGGTTTTGTTGAGATTGACAATTGCTAAGATGTTAGGTAATATCATTACATATGTTATTATTCAATAGGACAGAATATGAAAACAAGTCATGATAATCAAAAAGAGAAATACACTCAAGAAGAATGGAATAGATTTGTTGAGACAAAATGGGATAAATTTATTGATATACAAAAGAAGGAATATAATAGAGATGGGATACTTAATGAAATAGAGAAAACGCGTTCAAGAGAACGTGAGGCATTTCAAGATGTTCCATCCAAGCATGTGATTCCACCAATCTTAAACAAGCACCTAAAAGACAATGTTGTTATTCACTCAAGTAATGAATTTAAAGAAACAGCTGGCCCTAGTACTAATGATGCAAAAACTGTAACCTATAAAGATAGCACGTGCAATGGTACCAGATTTGTAGAAAAACTTCAGTCTCTGGAAGAAACAGTTACAGAAGTTATTGCAGGTATTTTTTATCATAATGTACTGCTTTATGATAGATCACCTGTATTCACGTTAGTAAAAAATCCTGGATGCGAAACTCACCCACTAGCACTAAAATCGAAATTTCTAGATAATTTTGTTACATTGTGTGAATATATGCATGAAAAAAAGGCAGAAAAACTCTTACATCTGGTATGTAAAAAACTTAGTAATGAAGATGGGCAAAATGAGTTAGCAGTATACATGGCTACTTCCCTTTACACTGTAGGAGAATTGAAAGGCTTCATTAAGAAATTCCAAAAAAAAATGAAAGAACCTGAAGAATTTCTTGATAATATTCTGGAAAAGTTAAGTGATGAGCATATTATAGAATATTTAAACAAAGAATACGCTGAAGGAAAGCTGGATAAAAATAAATATGATGGGCTTAAAGAAGATCCTGAATATACCGAATTGCAAGGATTGCTTGAATTGAAAGATATATTAGTCCAAATATTTGAACAGTGTAAAAATATGGAGAGAGAGGCTGTATATGAATTGCTCTCTTGGCCTTTGCAAATTTATATTAAAGAAACAGATAATAAAAGAAAAGAATTACTAGGATCATTAAATTCTTGGAGTGAGAAACACTATCAAAATGGGCCTTTGATAAAAAAAACAAAGGAAGAAATTAGAGAATTAACTTTATTATACAAATCACTTAATACAATTCCTGCTAGGCTTAATACCGAGGAATTTAATAAAAAATTTCTAGCTGAAATAACAAAAGAAATCAAGAAAGCGAAAGGCATCAAAGAGGAGTTGATTAATTGTATAAATCAAGAGCTTAATGAAGAGGTAAGTGGTATTGAAAAAATTATAACCTCTATGATGCTGTTAGGTTACTATGACTTGCATGGTGGAAACATAGGTGTTATGGGTATTAAATGTGAAGATGGCAATAAGATAGCTAAAGAGGTATATGGAAAAGTAGACATGACTTCTTCGTTTGATAACTTAGAATATACAAATTATCTTCAGTATATAGAAAGCTTTGAATACATGATTAATCCTGAGGTTAAAGATGGTTACAATACGGAATGGCGTACTGTTGTTAATTACATCAAATTAAGTGAGGAAATAAAGGAAGCGACTGGTCCAGCCATTCAAAATATTGAGTATGTTGAGTCTCTAATACATAGAGCTTTATTTTATGAAAAGCCATTACTTAGGACAAAAAAAGAGTTAGATCTGGTAACCGAGTTAGCAGAGGCAATAATCAAACAAGCAGGTTTACTAAGACAATTTGCAAATAGTGAAGAATTTTGGAATTTGAAAGATTATATTGCTTCTGGTTATAAGAATTATATAGCTTGGGCAGTAGATAACGATAAAAAAATTCAAGGTCAAGATCCAATAACTTACGTAATGGACAATAATTTACTTGACTCCTTAATCTGGAAATTAAAAAGTCAAGACAATGATAAAAGAGAAGAATATTTCAACTGGCTCAAAGCAAATACACATAATACGTTTGTCCAAAAATGGTTAGAGCAATATTCTCTTGTTAATCTAGATAGCTTTCAAGATCATAATGATTGTATCAAGTATTGTAATAACGTAAATGTACAAAGAGAAGGCTATGATCAACCTCTAAAAAATAAAGATAAAAGTATAATTAAAAGGCTTACTGAAGCAGTTAAAGCTAACTTAAATTATAATTCACCACAAAATGAACAACGCAGAAGATGGCCTATAGTAGAAGTTACAAGCCCTGCTATTGATACACCAGAAGAAGATCCAAAAAAGCCTGCAGAACAAGTGGAAAAGCCTAACCAAAATGTCGAACAAGCAGCTCCAAGCAGTACTATTGATCTATCTGCAATAGATACTAAAACAACCTGTAACAGGAAACGGTGAGAAGAAGCAGCCCAGAGCACCAATACGTAATCATGTTGCTCCTTCAGAACTAGAAAAGAAAAAGGTAAGTTTTGCAGATGATGTAAAAACGCAGAAGGAACCATTGAACCAGCAAGCAAAATCCAAAAACAACAGCAACCACCATTATATATTCATTGGTGCAGCAGTTGGTTCAGTTATAGGTTTAGCTTTAGGATCAGGGCTAGCATGTATGATAGGAATTACTACTTTAAGTCCAATCGCTACTGTATCAATATTTATTGGAGCTGCTGTTGCTGGTGCTTTGCTTGGAGCTGGAGTAGGTTGTTGTGTAAGTAGATGTTTTGATAAGCCTAATGTGGAAAATATAGAAGCAGTAAGAGAGGAGGCATGTGCTACAGTATTATGAAGCTGTTTGTTGTGCATTTAGATTACATTTATATATGTTTAAACTTTCCTCTAAGTATTAAATAAAAAGTGCTAAAATATGTAACGATACTAAAAATTATTAAAGTTGCTAAATAAACAACACGAACAAGCATTTTATCGAAAAACAACACTGCAGATAAGGAATTAAAACCATAAAGCGCTATTGACATAACTATTGTAGATATGAAAATTTTTATAATATTTAATAATAGCGTTCTGCTCACTCTATACGTTCTATTTATTTTTAAATAACTAATAAGCAAAATAGAGTTTATCCAAGTGGAAATAGAAGTAGCAATTGCAATTCCTGTGTGTTGATAGTTACTCATTAACAAAAAATTCAGTACAACATTAATTCCAAGGCATATTAATGAGAATATAGTTGGTATTTTCAGGCTGCCTTTAGCAAAAAAGGTTGGTAGTAGCACTTTATTTATAATAAATGCTGGTAATGAAAGAGAAAATGCTATTAGCGCTGAAGCGGTCTGCTGTACAGCATAGAGATCAAATTGACCATAGGAGAAAAGCGTAACTAAAATTATATCAGGGATAATGATAAAAGCAGCAGTTATTGGCATAATTAATATTAACCCAATATTCAGAGCATTATTTTGTATTTTGATTATGCTTTCAGTATCATTCACCTGCTTTGAAATTAATGGTAGAAGCACTGTACCGATTGCAGTACCAATCACTCCCTGTGGCAATTGATTTAACCTGTCAGCATAATATATATAAGATACTGCATTTGGTATAAAACTTGCCATGATTGTGTCAATCCACACACTTATTTGCATTACACAATTGTTGACAGTTGCAGGTATAACGCGCTTAAAAAATAACTTTACTTTGTCACTCAATTCTAAACTAAAAGAAAAAATTGCCTTTAACTTGTATGCACTAAACATTATCAAAAGTAGCTGTAAAATTCCTCCTATCAGCACAGCTATAGAAAGGTTGTGCGCAGGAGTTTCAATGTAAGGTAAAAATAAACTAATAATCAAACAGAGGTTCAAAATAATTGGTGCAATCGCTGTTGAGGCAAAATGCTGATTTACTTGCAACATCCCTCCAATAAGAGATGCTACTGAAACAAAAATTATATAAGGCAGCATAATTCTTGAAAGAGTAACAGTAAGAGCAAATTTGCTTTGATCAAATCCAGGAGTAAAAACTTGAACCATATAAGGCAAGGAAATTTGCATAATAAGGCAAAAAATCACCAGGATAATGAGCGTGATAGATATTACACTACTTGCAAAGTTAAACGCCTTTTTTTCATCATGCGATTCTGCTGAATACAACGGTATGAATGATGTGGTAAATGCCCCTTCCGCAAAAAATGCACGAAATAGATTGGCAAAACGAAATGAAGAAAAAAATATATCCGCAAGAGAAGTTGCACCGATGACTGTAGCAATGAATACGTCCCTTATTAAACCTGAAATCCTTGAAATGGCAGTAAAAAAACTAAATGTGAAAATACTCTTAAACATTCTTCAATTTTTGCCGCTCTTGATAGCAAGAATCAGCATATTTTATGCTATCTTTCTTTTGCATATCTATTTCAACTCCTCACATGCCTTAATAATGCTACTGCATCCAATTTCCAATTGTTCCTCCGATGTTGCATAAGAAATTCTAATAAAATTTTCCATACCAAAAGCAATTCCTGGAACTACAGCGACTAAATGATCTTCTAGCAAATATTCAGCAAAATCTAAATCATTATTTATTATTTTGCCATTTTTTGTTTTCTTGCCTGACAAACCTTCGCATGAAATGAATAAATAAAATGCACCCTGTGGGACTATTACTGACAATCCAGGAGCGGAGTTTAGCTTTTCCACCATGAAATCTCTACGACTTTTAAAAATCTCCGTTCTTTCTTTTAAAAAACTATGGTCACCATTTAGTGCTTCAACTGCTGCTGCTTGGGCTATTGAATTTGGGTTAGAAGTGCTTTGAGATTGCAGTGTAGAGATAGCTTTTACTACATCACTTCTACCAGCAACATACCCTATCCTCCAACCTGTCATTGCGTAGGCTTTCGACACTCCATTAACTACAAAAACCCTGTCATAAAGTTTTGGCTCAACCTGAGCAATGGTAAAAAACTTTTCGCCATATATTATATGTTCATAAATGTCATCTGTAACGATATTTACATGTGGATGTGCAAGTAATACCTCTGATATGCTTTTCAATTCGTCATACGCATATACTGCACCTGCAGGGTTATTTGGTGAATTGAGAATCAACCATTTAGTTTTTTTTGTTATCTTGCTTTTCAACAATTCTGGTGTTAGTTTAAAATTTTGTTTGCACTCAGCAATAACTGATACACCACCAAAAAGGTTAACCATATCAATATACGAAACCCAGTATGGAGCTGGAATAATAACCTCATCTCCAGAATTAATTGTTGCCATAAATAAATTAAACAAGACCTGTTTAGCACCAGTGCCGACACAAATCTGGTTTGCTGTGTACTCAAGATTATTATCTCTTTTTAACTTATTGATTATTGCATCTTTCAGTTCACGTGTTCCATCAACAGCAGTGTATTTAGTTTTTCCTTCATTTATTGCCTGAATAGCCGCCTTTTTTATATGATCTGGAGTGTCAAAATCTGGCTCCCCTGCAGCTAAAACACAGATTTGTTTCCCCTCGCTTTTTAATTTATTTGCCTTATCGGTTACAGCAATTGTAGGCGACGGTTTTATTAATGACATTCTTTCTGCTAGGTCCGACATAATCTCAATTTTAAGCTAAATTCAGATGATAAACTCTGCACAATAAAAAAGCTAGGGTTTTATAAATTGTATAAGCAATAGAGTAAGTAGGGTGTCATGCAAGTAGTCCTTCTCTTGTCATCCCAGTGCGTGACACACAAGTGTACGAACGTTTGTTATGGAAAGTGAAAAAGGTAATAATCGTAGACTTTTTCTGGGTTTCCACCACAATATTCAATGACAGGTTTTAGGATTTCAAGCCTGAGTTCATTCATAAAAGCTCTCCTTGCAAACTTATAACTCTTGATTTCGCTGCGTTTTCTGTATTCTGTTAATAAAACCGAAGCAATAAGAATCATGTATAGTGTGACCAAAATTGTGTTTTTGCTATGTCCAAGAAAATGCTTCGTGTTGAGCTCCTGCTTGATAAATTTGAAGAAAACTTCTATTGACCAGCGCCTTTTGTAAAGAGCGCAGACTTCTTCAGCAGACATTTCATAAATATTAGTCAAAAATGTGAGAACTTCGCCATTCTGTCGATTTTGCGCTTTAATTAGCCTGATTTCAAACGACAAAAATCTTGAACCTTTTTGCCCCAGCCTGACTACTACATCTTCCATTAGCTCAAGCGTTCCAGTCTGCATGCCTGCAACTTTTCCGTGGATACGCACAATTTGATAACGAATATTATCGTTGCCACGTGTGATAAAATGTATGCCTTTATCTATAAACTCCTCGAAAGTTGCACGTTTTTGCAGTCCTCGATCAAATATGCAAATCGACTCTTGACCGTGATTTAAAATCATTTCCCGGAACGATGTGCTGTCAGAGGAGCCCTTGGCTTGAGTATACAAGTTCAGCAACTTTGCAAACCTGCCGTCAGTGGCAACGGTGCACTTTACCATATTCTTTGCACCACCACGCCATGGTATGCAGATTGCAGTAATTTGCTCGATAACTGCAGGGTTGTGGAATCTATAATTAATAGCTTTTCTTGGTCTTTTTGGTTACAAAAACTTTGTAAAACGAACGAAAAAATTCTTTCGAAGTACTTAATTGGTATCGTTTTTAAGCGGCTTGCCACCGATGAATGGCGCGTATTCAGGCAAAACATCCGACGATAATTTTCCTCGATAGTCCGCAAGCTCAGCTCGTTTTTCTCCAATATGCTGTACAGCAGTAAATTAAATATATTTTCTCCCGTAAGTTTGCCCACTTTGTAATCAACGCCAACCGCTTTGCCTATTTCATCTAACACTGCTTTCGGCAATTTTGATATTATTTCTTTGTAATAAAACACACTTCACACCCTAATTTTTTTCCTATCTTATCGCTAAATTAGACGTTCGTACAGTTGTGTGCGTGACACTGGGATCTAGGTTTTATGGAAAATTGTTATATTTATATACTTGCAGTGGAAAATCGATTTAATTGCAAGAAAAAATCAAGATTAATATGATTTGTATTGCGAAATTAAGAGAGATCCCAGTGTCACGCACTGGGATGACAGAAAGGAAACACAGGGATTACAAAAGAATTGTGATGGAATGACAAAAAGTAGGCTACTTTTGGATAACAACTGACGCGAATTGCCCTCGAAATTTTATGCTACGAATCACTCAAACGATGTCCTCGAACTTTATCAAACCAAATAACACCAACTCCAACGATTAGATAAGAGATTGCTAGCGATACCAGGCCATATACTGTCATATAATTTGGTACTGGAAGAGTCATTGTAGTAAATAACATCGGAATAGTCTGACATATATAATTTGTTGTTGCATGAAGAATAGTTACTGGCCAGATCGAATTATCCTTTTCAAATAACCATGTGAACAGTAGAGAAGCTGAGCAAGCGGAAGCCATAAAAACAAAAGCTACAGAAAGAGTAAGTCCATCTTTCCAAAGCATCGGACCCACAGCTTGCCAGAGTGGCATATGCCATAATCCCCAAATAAAACCTATAACAATTGCTCTTGCATAAAAATTCGGTATTTTGGTCTTAAGCTTTTTTAGCAGGTAGCTGCGCCAACCAATCTCTTCACCAAGAGATGTAATAATTAGCATCACAAAATTAGATAGCAATATAAATAATAACATTACCGCGCTGAAGTCTTTTATTTTTTCTAATGTGTACTCTACTTCCCACGGAAGCTCTAACAGATAATAAATAAGTAAAACAATGATACTATTGATCAAATACAAAGTTACTATAGGAATTATAAAACCTAGAAAACAGTTTCTCAGTGAACTACGTTTAAAAAGATCTCTTATCTTTTCTTTGTTATAAATTGTTAAACCCATTGCAACCGTAGCTGGAATAAATGTTGCTATGGATATTACATATTGATTACCACTCCAAGCTACTATGCACGTTAGTACATATGTAATTATAACGAATAATATACAATTAATAGTGGTTGAGTTCATATGTACCCCTAAATTCCTTTTTCGCATTATTGATATTTATTTAAAAGTTGTCAATAGAATGCGTATTCAGGTATGAATAGAGTATTTTTTCCTTTTGAATTACTATTAGTAATTGAATTTTTGTATAAATTTTCTTTCATCACTGTTTGTCATCGAATTATGTGACCTTTACCTTCAAAGCTGTAACATTAATAATGTTCTATTTATATTGATCCAAACAAAAATTCTCTCTACAACTGCTTGATCTTTTGGTAGAATACCATAAAACAAACCCCTAATATGAGTTTTACGACGAAGCAGTGTGAAAATCTTTATATTACAACACCAATATATTACGTAAATGATAAGCCACATATTGGTCATGCATATACTTCTCTTATTTGTGATGTGGTTGCAAGATTCATGAAATTAGCTGGCAAAAGTGTCAAATTTACTACTGGCACAGATGAGCATGGACAAAAGATTGAAAAAGCAGCTAAAACAAAGGGAATGCATCCAAAAGAGTTTACAGATGAAGTAAGCATTTCGTTTAAAGAATTAGCTGAATTCATGAATTTTCAATATGATGATTTTATTCGTACCACAGAAAAGCGTCATGAAAAAGCAGTGATAGCTCTGTGGAATAGACTGGAAGAAAGAGAACAAATATATTTAGACTCCTATTCAGGTTGGTATTCAATTCGTGATGAAGCATTTTACCAAGAATCAGAATTAATAGATGGAAAAGCACCAACAGGCGCTGAAGTTGAATGGGTAAAAGAAGAGAGTTATTTTTTCCGATTATCAAGTTGGCAAGATAAATTGCTCAAACTATATGAAGATCAGCCGAATTTTATTTTTCCAGAGAGTAGAAAAAATGAAGTTATATCGTTTGTAAAGTCAGGACTTACTGATCTATCAATCTCTCGCACTAGTTTTAACTGGGGAATTCAAGTGCCTGGTAATGATAAACATGTAATTTATGTGTGGATAGACGCGTTAACTAACTACATTACGTCAGTGAATTTCCCAAATATTGAAGACAATGAATATAAGCAATTTTGGGCAAATGATGATTGCCTCAGTGTTCATGTTATTGGCAAAGATATATTACGCTTTCATGCTGTCTATTGGCCAGCAATTCTGCTTGCTGCGGACTTGCCATTGCCAAAACAAATTGCAGTTCATGGTTGGTGGCTGAATGAGGGAGAGAAAATATCTAAATCTCTTGGAAATGTCATAGACCCAATTAGTCTGGCTGCAGAGTTTGGTGTTGACCAACTACGTTATTTTCTTCTTAGAGAAGCAAGTTTTGGTCAAGATGGCAACTTCAGTAAGAAAAATATGATCAGTAGAATAAACTCAGAACTTGCGAATAACATAGGTAATTTAGTACAAAGGACAATTTCATTTTTACACAAGCAATGCTCTGGTATTGTTCCAACAGTTGATCAGAATTTACTTAAAGGTAATGAGAATTTACCGAATTGCAAAGCTATACTTGATCAAGTGATGAACCATCTGTCCAAGTATGAATTCAATCATATTATACTTTTAATTATCAACATCTCCTCTGAAGCCAATGCATACATAGACAAAAGTGCTCCTTGGAAATTAAGTAAAACTGATAAAGATCTTATGAATTTGGTGACTTATAAATTATTGGAATATGTAAGAATAATTGGCATTTTGTTACAGCCAATAGTTCCAAAATCGGCAGAAATGATACTAAATCAACTGCAAATTCCAAAAGAACAACGTAATTTAGAGTCTTTATGTGATATGCACATAAACTCAGGTGTTACACTGCCTGAGCCTAGGCCAATTTTCTTAAGGTTTGATTGAGTATCCATCAGATAGTCTATTTTTTACGGTATAGCTGAAATAAGTAAGATTTCCCGACTGTAAAGGTCAACTAATTCGATGACAAAAATGTTAAGATAAAAGAAACATTTTTGAGGGAGTTAGGTATGAGAAGAAACACAGAAGATAAAACTTTAGAGAGAAATTACCAAAGTAAATGGAGATTTTTGATCAAAGAATATGAGCAAACAAAGGCAAAAAAGCATCCATTTTATAGATTTGTAGGCGATTTTTATCACGCTAATGGAATCAACAGACAAACATTCTGTAAATATTATAATAGGTATAGAAATAGCGGATTAGAAAAAGAGTTTTTACCAAGAAAAAGAGGTCCAAGATGGGAAAGTAGAAGAACAGATATTGAAATAGAAAAAGCAGTTATAGAGGAGCGGAAAAAAGGGATAAATAAATATGAAATTTGTGCTATACTAGCAAAAAAGTTGGGCAACAAAACACCTTCTCCATCTGGTATATATAATATTATTAAGAGAGCCGGCATGAATAAGTTGAGCACAAAAGAAAAAGAGGTGAAGAGAAAGATAATCAGGGAAAAAGCTGGAGAATTGGCACATATAGACTGTCATTATTTGAGTAAAGATATGATAATAAATGAGAGCAAAAGATACTATTTAGTGTGTGTAATAGACGATGCAAGCCGTATAGCATGGGCAGAAGTTTTAGAAAATATTCAGAGTCTGAATGTAATGTTTGCAGTGCTCAGATGTTTTAATTATATAAAGCAAAGTTACAGTATTCAGTTCAAAGAAGTAATGACAGACAATGGACCAGAGTTTGCATCAAGAAGTAATTTGGATGGACATCCATTTGAAAGAATGTTAGTTGAAATTGGCTTAAAGCATTTATATACAAGGCCATATAGACCACAAACAAATGGAAAAGTAGAGCGCTTTTGGCGGACTTTAAATGATGATTTGATTGAGGGAACAACGTTTGAGACCGTTCAAGAATTTAAGGATGAATTGTTTAGATATTTAATTTATTACAATGAACACAGGCCGCATCAAGCTCTTGGAGGTATTACTCCTTTGAGCTTTTTGCAAAATTTGTCAATGAATTAGTTGACCTTTACAGGGATGACAATGGAAGGGCTACTTGGATGATAATTGCTTGGAAAATTAAATCTTTAGCTCCTCGAATACTTCGCTTGCTCTATTTAAAACAGAGTCAGGAAAGCCAGCAAGTTTTGCCACGTGTATTCCATATGACTCATCTGCAATTCCTTCGATTATTTCGTGCAAAAAGATAACTTCTCCGTTCCACTCTTTTATTTTTACGCAAAAGCATTTCACATTCTCCAAGTATTCGCTCACTTTAGTTAGTTCGTGGTAATGAGTTGCAAAAATTGCTCTGGACTTATTTACATTATGAATATGCTCAATTACTGCTTGAGCAATGGAAAGGCCATCGTATACTCCTGTGCCTCTACCAATTTCGTCAAGTATGACTAAAGAGCGATCTGTTGCATGATTGACTATTGTTGCTGTTTCAATCATCTCTACCATGAAAGTGGAATGGCCGGCTGCTATATTATCAGTTGCACCGACTCTGCTGAATACCTTGTCAATTACTCCAATATGTGCACTTTCTGCAGGTACAAATGATCCCATGTGTGCTAGAATCGCAATTAAAGCGTTTTGCCTTAAAAAAGTGCTTTTTCCAGCCATATTAGGGCCAGTGATTAAATGGATACCAGCTAAATTGATGCTGTTTGCAATGAATTTGTTATTAGCTTCAACTACTGGATGTCTTCCACTCAAGATGCTGAACTCTTTACTGTCATCAATGGTAGGCTTTACATAGTTATTTTGTACCGCAAGTTCTGCAAATGCAATTCTGATATCAAGTTTTGCTAAAGCATTTGCAGCAATGGCAATTTTTTCAGATTCTTCGGCAATTTTACTGCATAATTCAGCAAAAATTTTTATTTCCAAGTTAATTGCAGCGTCACGTGCAGTAAGAATTTTACTTTCAAGCTCTTTTAACTCGGTAGTAGTATAACGGAAACTATTTGCTAAGCTTTGCCTGTGAATGAATATATCTGAAGTCACTTTGTGATTTGCTGAAACCTCAACGTAGTAACCCAGTATATTATTATGCAATATTTTGAGGGCTGCAATGCCGGTCAGATCTCGATAAGACTCACGGAGTTTAGTTATCAGCTTATTACTGTTATTTAATATATAAGATAACTCAGATAATTCCGAATCATATTTTGGATTGATGAACCCTCCCTCTTTTATATTACCTACATTATTGTCAAACACAGCGCTACTTAGAAGCTCAAACAGATTTTTGTGATCACCCAGGTTTTTGTGTATGAGGCTAAGTTCACCATCATTTGATTTTAACTGAGATAAAAATTCAAATAGCTCTAAAATCTTTCCGAGACCTGTTTTCAATAAGTTTATATCCTTTGGTGAGCCGCGTTCTAGCATTAAACGCGATAGCGATCGTTCAATATCTGGAATATTGGACAATATTTCCCGTATTTTCTTGCGTGATTCATGGTTATTTACGAAAAATTGTACAGTATTTAGTCTGAGATTAATTGCTTTAGGACAAACAAGAGGTGATGCAAGCATTTGCTTGAGCAGGCGTCCACCTGGTGCTGTTACTGTGTGATCAATAACTGAGATTAGCGAACCTTTCTTTTCACCAGATTGAGTTGAAAATAACTCAAGATTTCTCCTTGCTGAAGCATCAATTAGCATGAAATTTTGCTGCTTGTATGTTTTTGGAAGCTCAAGCATTGGAACCGAGCCCCTCTGCGTAGCCCTAATATATTCAAGTAGTGCACCACATGCCATTATTTCCACTTTACTGAAATTTCCTATCACTCCAAGCTCTCTGACTTTATAAAACTCGCATAAAGTTCTATGAGACTTGTTATATTCAAAAAAGCTTTGTGCATGCTGCGTAACTGATATTTTATAATTTTTTAAAATTGATCTAATTTTTTCATTCTCGGTAAGCTTTTCAGAGATCAATAACTCTCTTGGTGAAATGCGTAATAAATCACTATCCAGAGTGTTTAAATTTGTTACAGTGTGGAAAAACTTTCCAGTTGATAATTCAAGCCATCCAATAGCATATTCATCATCTTTCTCAACTATAGACGCCAAATAATTATTGCTTTTATCCTCTAATAATGATTCTTCGATAATTGTGCCTGGTGTTACAATTCGCACTACATCGCGCTTTACTATTGATTTATAGCCTCTCTTTTTTGCTTCATCTGCAGTTTCGAGTTGATCACAAACTGCAACTTTAAACCCTAAGTCTATTAGCTTATGCAAGTAAGATTCACTGCTATGTGCAGGAACTCCACACATCGGTATCTCCTGCCCATTTGAATTACCCCTCTTGGTTAGCACTATGTTTAATAATTTTGCAGCTTTAATAGCATCTTCAAAGAATAATTCATAAAAATCTCCCAACCTATAAAACAGCAGATGATCCTTATATTGAGCTTTTAGACTTAAATATTGCTCCATTACAGGAGTATTCCTTTCCTTAACAAAATTCATAATATTTTAAATATATGCTACATTAGTAATAAATTAATTGTCGTAGTATTATAGAGTATATTATATGCGTATATGTGAGTAGAACTAAATTTATCAAGTTTAAAATAGGTAAGCCTTGTTTGTCTTGGTTGTAAGAGTTTTATATATAGTTAAGTAAAAGCAATATACTTGAATTAATATAGTTATAATATATTTGATATACAATGCTCTGTGTTATTAATTATGGAGTAATATATTATGACAATAAAAAATGTATCATTAGCATTGAAGAATATTAAGCAGCATAATTTCAAAGATTTTAATCCCTCTGATTCATCGCAAAATAAGCTAAATGTTGAATTGCAAAATGGTGCAAAGTGTCATTTTGATGGTAATAGTTTAGGTTGTGCATATAGTGCTAAAAGCAATAATCCGTTTAAACAGCAAGTTGATGATCCAAGCAAAGACTATAGATTTATAGATGAAATAAAAATAGAAAATCTTGCATTGAAATCTATAGAAACTAGTGTTAAGTGCGATAAAGAAGATGTAGAAGACCTAGAAACTGAGTGTGAATATGGAATAAGTTCAAGCTGTGAAAAATTGGAAAAATGTTCAGGAAAGATAATTAGATTTGAAGGTGGAGAAAATACAAGAGTAAATTATACTGCAGAGTATCCAACATATTCAGATGCAAAGGGAAGTGTAAGTATATTTAGTAACGCAGGAGAATATGCTATAAATATGCAAAATATTAGTGTTGGCAAAGGTAATTTTTATTCTTCCGACCATTACAAAGTAGGAACACAGTCAATTATGAAGTTTGATGAAAATAGCTCTTTCCATATTGAAAATAAAGGCTTTGGTGCTTTGGGCAGTCAGTTAGATCTAGGTATAGGAGCTGTGTCATATTACACAGAACCATATGCTGCGCAGCATGATTTAGAGATTAGTATTATATAAGAAAACAATTTTGCTCTTGTAAGATTTTACAAGAATCAAGGATTGTAGATCCCCAACAAAGTAAAAGGTGGCGATGGTAGTTTAACCGAATTAATAAATAAAAAGGAATAAGCTACCATAACTTAAAAGGTGCGTTTATTAGCAACTCCTACGTTTTAGTGTAGTTTTTTCTACACTAACTTCTCCTACACGAGATTCAAAATCATATTTTCTTTTCTTTGCCGAATCTACTCTTAGATCAAGAGGTTGTTCTGCTTTTCTTTTCTTTGTCGACTCCACTCTTAGATCAAGAGGCTGTTCTGCGTTATAACTTGATTGTACACCAGTATTCATGTCAGCTTGTCCTGAAGTCTCGGGTTGTTGTCCACTTGGCCTTTCAGCATACGTTATAACGGAAGGACGAGGAGGTTGGTCAATATTACGTTTTCTTTTCTTTGTCGACTTCACTCTTGGATCAAGAGGCTGGTCATCAGGTTCGTTTAACAGTGAAGTTAATAGAGGGTAATTGCTTCGTTGCAGAGGTTGATTATCTTTTTTTGGATTGATAGGATGTGGGGTTAATTTCACTAAATTCTCACTACCACTCGGCGTACCTCTGCGGTAACATAAGAAAGTATCTTCACCAATCTTCTCAATTTTGAAAGGCATAACATACCCAGTATTACACATTAAAGATTGATATTCATTAATAAATTTAATAATTTCATCATCATTTCTACCATTATTCCTAAATAATCTTGCAATCACACCTGGCTTCATTTTGTCTCTGAAGAACTTAATTAAATTTTCTAATCCAGGAAGATTCTCACCTTTATCATTAGTATAGGACTTTACCAAATGAATTAAGTCATCAGGTAACTTTATCAAATCTTCCAAGGCATCATTACGATTGACAATATCACGAAGCTTTTTGTGAAGCTTATTTATACTATTTTTTTCTAAAAATTGCATATACTCTTTACTTAGCACCATTATTAACTCCTATATTATGTATAATTAATTTATTAATATATAATATAATTAAATAAAGGATATCTGTAAAGAAAATCTTTTATAGACAAACATCGGCACTGTGAACAAAATTCCAGTTTCAGTTACTTGGACAATAAGAAATTATAGCTGAGGCTTGTAGTCAATAAGAATTCACATACATACGAAAGACTGATAACATTACTTAAATAGAAATGTTATTATAATTATGCCAAAACGCACGGATATAAAATCTATATTAGTAATAGGAGCAGGACCAATAGTTATAGGTCAAGCATGTGAATTTGATTATTCAGGAACTCAGAGCTGTAAAGTATTAAAAAGTGAAGGCTATAAAGTTATTTTAGTGAATTCAAATCCCGCAACTATAATGACAGACCCTGAATTTTCTGATGTCACTTATATTGAGCCTGTGCTACCTGAAATCATAGAAAAAATCATAATTAAAGAAAGACCAGATGCAATATTGCCAACAATGGGCGGGCAAACAGCCCTCAATTGTGCAATGAAACTTGCAGATAATGGTGTGCTGGATACGTATGGTGTAAAACTAATCGGTGTAAATAGAGAGGCAATTAAAAAAGCGGAAGATAGAGAATTATTTCGCCAATCCATGGATAAAATAGGGCTGAAATACCCCAAAAGTATCATTATAAAAAATCAGGAACAAATAAAAGAAGCTTTAGATTACGTTGGATTACCTGCAATTATCCGCTCATCATTCACCCTTGGCGGTGCAGGTAGCGGTATAGCATATAATAAAGAGGAATTTTTTAACATTGCAGAAAGTGCCTTAAAAATTTCGCCAATAAATGAAATTCAGATAGATGAATCAATTATCGGTTGGAAAGAATATGAAATGGAAGTCATCCGTGATTGTAAAGATAACTGCATAATAGTGTGTTCAATAGAAAATGTTGATCCAATGGGAGTCCACACTGGGGATAGTATCACTGTTGCACCTGCTTTGACTTTGCGCGATGCAGAATATCAACAAATGAGAAATGCATCTATAGCAGTGCTGAGGGAAATTGGTGTTAGTGCAGGTGGTGCAAATGTTCAGTTTGCAGTGAATCCTAAAGAAGATGGAAGCCTCGTTGTCATTGAAATGAATCCAAGAGTGTCTCGCTCTTCTGCACTTGCTTCGAAAGCCACAGGCTATCCTATCGCAAAAATTGCAACTAAGCTTGCTATTGGCTATTCACTTGATGAAATACGTAATGACTGCGCTCCAATAATACCAGCAGCATTTGAGCCAGTGATTGATTATATCGTCACTAAAATCCCTCGATTTGAGTTTGAAAAATTTAAGGGAACGAACTGTGAATTATCAACTTCCATGAAATCAGTTGGGGAAGTGATGTCGATAGGCCGCACTTTTAATGAGTCGCTGCAGAAAGCTTTCCGCTCACTTGAAACTGGCCTTATTGGACTTGATGAAGTGTTTCCTCAAAACACTGATATTGATCACATAAAGTCTCAATTAGCGAAGTTGCTGCCAAATAGGTTGTTAATTGCTGCTGATGCAATGCGTCATGGAATTAGCATAGAAGAAATAAACTTAATTACAGGTTATGATTTGTGGTTTTTACAAAATATACAGCAAATTATCTTAGCTGAGCAAAAAATCAAGGAAAACGGCCTCCCTGAGACAGCATATGAAATGTTGGAGCTGAAAAAGATGGGGTTTTCGGATGCTAGGCTTGCAAAATTAAGCAACTGGATCCCAGTGTCACGCACTGGGATGACATCGGAGGGTTCTGGGATGACACCAGACAGGAGTGCTGATCCTTTCCCTATCATCCCAGATCCCTCCAACATCATACAAGAGTCCTCCTCCAACCTCATTCCAGAGCCTTCTCATGTCATCCCAGTGCGTGACACTGGGATCTATGGAAAAAATGAGCGATCAACCACTGGAATAACATCAGAGCAAATTCATGAAATAAGAAAAAAATTCGGCATCAAGCAAGTTTATAAACGTGTAGACACCTGTGCTGCTGAATTTGAATCTAGCACTGCTTATATGTATGGATGTTATGAAGGTAACACAATGGTGTCATTCCAGCGCGTGACGCTGGAATCCAGTAACAAAGAAGAATGGATCCCAGTGTCAAGCACTGGGATGACATTGAAGGATCCTGGTGTGACAAGAGAGAGTATTGGAATAACAGATGGAATGGAATGCGAAGCGAATGTTTCCGACCGAAAAAAAGTCGTAATTTTAGGCAGCGGCCCAAACAGAATTGGTCAAGGAATAGAGTTTGACTATGCATGCGTGCATGCAGTTTCTGCTGCCAAAGAAATGGGATATGAAACAATAATGATTAACTGTAATCCTGAAACTGTTTCAACTGATTATGATACTGCTGATCGCCTGTATTTTGCACCACTCATTGCAGAGGATGTTCTGGAAATACTAAATAAAGAGCAAGAAAATGGGACACTGATTGGGGTGATAGTACAAATCGGTGGGCAAACGCCTTTGAAGTTAGCAAAAGTGCTGAATGAACGAGGTTTTAATATTTTGGGCACCTCTTTTGACTCTATAGATCTTGCAGAAGATCGTATGAGGTTTAAAAATCTTGCTCTGCAGTTGAATTTAAAACAACCTGAAAATTCTATCTGTCATTCCACTGAAGAAGCATTGATAAATGCAGAAAAAGTTGGGTTTCCATTAGTGGTCAGACCATCCTATGTCTTAGGTGGTCAGTCTATGTCGATTCGGCATGATATTGATAGCTTTAAAGAGTACGTACTTGAGCAAACTAAAATTTTTGAACACGGGTCTCTGCTTCTTGATAAATTTTTAGTTAATGCAGTTGAGGTTGACGTTGATGCTATATGCGACGGAGAAAAGGTTTTCATTGCAGCGGTTATGGAGCATATTGAAGAGGCGGGAATTCATTCTGGTGATTCAACATGTTCAATACCGACAAACACATTAAGTAGCGAAATTATAGAAGAGATCAAGCTACAAACAGAAAGAATAGCTCTTACGTTAGAAGTAAAAGGTCTCATAAACATTCAGTTTGCTGTGCAAGAGAGTAACGTATATATACTTGAAGTAAATTTAAGGGCTAGCCGAACCGTTCCTTTTATTTCCAAAGTAATCAACGTTCCGATTGCCAAGCTTGCTACACAGGTTATTTTGGGTGAAAAATTGAGTCAGAAAAACAAACCTTTCGATCACTTTGCAGTTAAAGCTGCTGTTTTTCCATTTACCCGCTTTGCAGGAGTTGATACTTTGCTTGGTCCTGAAATGAAATCAACAGGGGAAGTGATGGGTATTGACTTATCATTTGAAGCTGCACTTGCAAAAGCGCACATGGCTGCAGGATATAAGTTACCAACAGAAGGGGCAGCGCTGATTTCAGTAAAAGATGATGATAAGGAGTACATATTGCCAGTTGCAGAAATGTTAAAAGAGCTGGGTTTTAAAATATATGCAACCAAAGGTACTGCTTTATATTTAAACAATAATGGCATTGCTGCAAAAGCTATAAATAAAGTGAGAGAAGGCAGGCCGCACATAGTTGACATGATAAAAGACGGGAAAATAAATTTAGTAATCAACACTTCAAAGGGTGTAAAATCAGTATCAGATAGCAAAGATATCAGGAGAGCTGCTATTTTACAAAATATAGCTTACAGTACTACAGCTTCTGGAAGCAAAGCATTAGTGCTTGCAATCCAGTATATAAAAAATAGCAAGCTGGAAGTTACGCCTTTACAAGAATATTCCAGATAAGGATCTCGTCATCCCTGTAAAGGTCAACTAATTCATTGACAAATTTTGCAAAAAGCTCAAAGGAGTAATACCTCCAAGAGCTTGATGCGGCCTGTGTTCATTGTAATAAATTAAATATCTAAACAATTCATCCTTAAATTCTTGAACGGTCTCAAACGTTGTTCCCTCAATCAAATCATCATTTAAAGTCCGCCAAAAGCGCTCTACTTTTCCATTTGTTTGTGGTCTATATGGCCTTGTATATAAATGCTTTAAGCCAATTTCAACTAACATTCTTTCAAATGGATGTCCATCCAAATTACTTCTTGATGCAAACTCTGGTCCATTGTCTGTCATTACTTCTTTGAACTGAATACTGTAACTTTGCTTTATATAATTAAAACATCTGAGCACTGCAAACATTACATTCAGACTCTGAATATTTTCTAAAACTTCTGCCCATGCTATACGGCTTGCATCGTCTATTACACACACTAAATAGTATCTTTTGCTCTCATTTATTATCATATCTTTACTCAAATAATGACAGTCTATATGTGCCAATTCTCCAGCTTTTTCCCTGATTATCTTTCTCTTCACCTCTTTTTCTTTTGTGCTCAACTTATTCATGCCGGCTCTCTTAATAATATTATATATACCAGATGGAGAAGGTGTTTTGTTGCCCAACTTTTTTGCTAGTATAGCACAAATTTCATATTTATTTATCCCTTTTTTCCGCTCCTCTATAACTGCTTTTTCTATTTCAATATCTGTTCTTCTACTTTCCCATCTTGGACCTCTTTTTCTTGGTAAAAACTCTTTTTCTAATCCGCTATTTCTATACCTATTATAATATTTACAGAATGTTTGTCTGTTGATTCCATTAGCGTGATAAAAATCGCCTACAAATCTATAAAATGGATGCTTTTTTGCCTTTGTTTGCTCATATTCTTTGATCAAAAATCTCCATTTACTTTGGTAATTTCTCTCTAAAGTTTTATCTTCTGTGTTTCTTCTCATACCTAACTCCCTCAAAAATGTTTCTTTTATCTTAACATTTTTGTCATCGAATTAGTTGACCTTTACAATATTAAAAAACACTTAAATATAAGTTACTGTTGGTGGATAGGTGAATTAAGCTATTGTCTATTGATGTAAAAGCTGTTATAATTTAAAAGTATTTTAGAGGTATTTAGTTGATGCATATTCAATTGAATAAAATTTTCGTTCTCATAGTCATGTTGAGTTTTATTTTTGTGCCATATCCTGGCCAAGCAGATTCTGTGGGTGACGAGCTAAAAGATATACAAGAGACTGTAAAAAACTTTATTTCTTCATTTTCAGTCAAAGACACTGTAGAAAATATGACCCCTTCAACAATTATAGGGATTTGTATTGCCATGGTGGTACTTGCAATAGTGTTCAGGGGCCTAATCTTTTTTGCAATAATGTTTGGTATACTGATCATGATGTTTGGTAGTGCAGACAAAGCAACAGATTATTTCAAAGAAAAGTTCAATTTTGCACAAGATTTGAAGTCTATTGTTCCAGAGCCGAAAAAGGCTGAAAAAAGCGATTAAGTAGTATTTATAGTATTTTTATGTTTTTTAATTATCTTTAGTGAATACACATGATCACATATATGTTGTATGGAAATAAAAGCGCCAGCAATTAATCATAAGCTTGAAAAGAAAAATAATTCAGCATTACTAGAAAGTATTGATTTAGATTTTATTCCTTATGCTTGCCACTATAATGAAGAAACTATACTCACTAAGCAGGGAGAATTATTAAAAATAATCAAATTAGAGGATTATTCTTCTGCTGACAACTACAGCGACCTTAGAACTGAAATTAGAAAGAGTATATCAAAAAATATTAATAGCTTATATTTCACTGTTTGGATTCATACTATTAGAAAGCGTAATAAACTCAGTTTACAGTGGAACAATACTGGAGATTTTTCTGATAAGCTACATTCAACATGGTTCAACAAACTAACTGACAGTAAATTAAAGTACATAAATGAACTTTATGTCGTAATATTGCTTAGCGATTTTGGTGAATCTATTAATAACTCATTATTTTTCAAAAACATAAAAAATAAACACAAGTTATCTTTAGAAAAAAGACATCATGATCTAAAAGAGGTAACTGACTTAATTCAAAGCGATCTAGAGCCTTTTGGAGCTAAAAAACTTGGTCTAAGGTTTCATGAAGGTAAAATATACTCTGAAATGATAGAGTTTCTACATTATATTGTGACATTAACACATAAAGATTATCCAATAGATGAAAAAGACCTGTCGCAATATGTTAGAAATTTTAAAATAGCATTTGGTTTCAATGCGTTTCAAACAATATTTGAAGATCAACAGAAATTTGGGTCTATCTTCAGTATAAAGGAATACAGAGAAGTTACTTTGGGCAATATCGATAGGTGCTTACAGCTTAATTCTGAGCTTGTTATCACAGAAATAATGATCTTTACTAGCAATAACAAAGCAGTAAAAGAATTCAAAAAACAAATTAATATGCTGGAAATTAGTGAAAGCAATACCTTACTCCAAAATTCAGGGATGACAGAAATAATGGAGCTTGAAAAGACTTCTGGTATAGACTTCTGCCAACAGAAAATTATTTTTACAATATTTGCAGATAATAGGGCTATGTTGGCTGAGAATGTTAGTGATTTTTCTTCCATAATGGCGTTAATTGGCTTAATGATGTTCAGGACTGATTTACATATGGAGACTCATTTTTGGGCACAACTTCCAGGTAATTTTACTTTCATTACACAACCGAAAAATATATTAATAAAGTATGCTTGCAGTTTTGCAATGTTGCATGATGTTACATCAGGAACATTAAAAGGTGGAAGATGGAAAGAAGCAGTAACAGTTTTTTTCTCAAAAGTAGGGAACCCTTACTTCTTTAATTTTCATGGAAAAAAAAGAAATGGCCACACTACAATACTCGGTGCTCCAAATTCAGGCAGAACTTCACTTATTAACTTTCTACTGTCGGAGGCAAGAAAGTTTAATCCAAGAATTGTTATCCTAGACAATACTGGAAAATCGATAATTTTCACTAAAGCAGTGAGCGGTAAATATTATATAATTGATCCAAAATATAAAGACAAAAGCCTGAAGTTTAATCCATTAAACATTGAAGATAACCCTACTAGCCGCAATATGCTGTTTGAATTGATAAAAAGAATGGTAGCCGATACTTCAATAGAAATAGAAGAGAAGATAAAAAAAATTGTAGACTCTATATTCACAATACCAAGGGAATCACGTTCCATTTCACAAATCTCTGAAGTACTTCTCCTTTTAGGAGGAAACATAAATAAGTGGTGTGGTGATGGAGAGTTCGCTTATTTGTTTCAAGATGGTGATGAGTCAGATGTTGACTGGATGACAAAAATTATATCCCTCAATACAGCAAACCTTACAAAACAAAAAGAATGCATGTCAGTGATACTTTACTATTTTTTATATTCTTTTGAGTCAAAATGTGACGGCTCACCTGCGATACTTGTTTTGGACGAAGCATGGGAGATAAGTAATATTTTTTCTACAGAAAAAGAGTTTGATGATTGGATGCAAAGAATGACGGAATTAAATGTTGCGGTAATATTAAGCACAGAGAACTTAAACCTAGCATTTGCAAGCAGATTTACTCAATATCTAGACAAACATATAGATACAAGAATTTTGATGCCGAATATCAATGCAAATAGACTCTATATGAAAGCATTTTCTTTATCTAAAGAGGAGCTGAACATAATCCTACAGACACCAACACAGGAAGGTTTATTTTTAATAAAGCAATATAAAGGGTTAGTGACATTGAATTTGGATTTAAAGGATATGCAGGAAATACATGTGCTCTCTGCTAATAAAGAAACTATAAAATATATGTATGAAGCAATAAAAGAAAAAGGAGAAGAAGTGAATGGTTGGTTACCGGTGTTTTATGAGAAATGTAAAGCTTAGTTTTTTATTGATATTCTTTTTGATCTTTGGTCTTTCGTACCAGGGGTATGCTGACTGTCCACCTTTTGTAGAAAGCAATACTGGAGCTGAATCTGGAGGTAAAAAGGTTTTGGATGGGTTTTTAGCGATTATCACTTTTGGTACTAAGGGTGGTTTTGCCGTTGATGAAAAATTATATCAATACATTCACGTCAAAGCAATAAAAGCTCAAGGAGTTGATGGTTATTTTAATCCAAAAATTGAAGTATGTAATTATGAGAAAAATAATTGTCATCAGTTATATAGTGGAGTATCTTGCCACAAAATATATGGAACACAAGGTTCTGGAGCTGGTGTTTCTGCAATGACTTTTATTGATTGGGAAGGAAATAAGACATCCATTGGTGCACAAATGGGAGAAGGCCTTGAATGGGAATGGGCAGATGGTGTCACTGATGAAGAGAAAAAGAAATTTGCTAATTCTCCTAAGATATGTGCTTGCAGCCAAAAAGGATCTTGTATGAGTGGTGTTTCTGTAACTTTTTCTAGATTGTTTGAAGGAGCAAATATTTTCAGTCTTGATGGAATGGAAAAAGTTTGCGATACATGTACATGGGGCAGCAGGGGAAAGCAAAAAGTCAAGTGTGCTCCAGTTCCTCTTGCACCTGGCCCACCTCCATTCTGTGAACAACTTGGAATGTCACCTCCACAAGTTAGGGTTGTCCCTATAACAAATAACGATAATGATTATTTCAATCCTAAAGTTAAGGTGTTAATTGGCGATTTAAAAGATGAAAACGGAAAAATTGGAAAAAGATTAGATTTTCCTAAAGAGTATAAAAAAGATAAACCTGAAACTAAAGATAAACTTGCAACTAAAGAGTTCTCTATTTCAGATGAAAAGAGCACCACATATTATTTCAAAACCTATAAAGAAAAAGATAAGCTATGTACCGAGTATTATGGAACTGAAAGAATAGATGAAAAAAATTTGCAATTCAGTCGTTGTTTTCCTGCACCACCCGTTCCAGAACCTGAAATAGTCGAAATAGTAAAAGACCCGTTTGGAAACCCAAGCAATACGTTAAAGATAAAAATAAAGATGAGTAAAGAAACTTGTACGAGACAGGCACGAGGAGATTACAGTGGTGATTCTTGTACTTTTAACGTTAATAACTCTGTAAAGTATATTGGCCATCTGTCATTAAAAGTAGTAAAGCCAACAATAGTAGAAAAAACAGATGATAGCAGTGATGATAAAAGTGGCCATAAAGAAATTGATAAGATTCTAAAAAAGATACTAAATCAAAACAAAGATAAAGATTTTAAAATTTTGCAAAAATACGGTTATGTGCCTGATATTCAGGTAGGATGTGCTGGTAGCATAGATGATAAAGATTTTTCTGACCTTAAAGATTTTAATGAAGAAAAAATAAAAGAGTGTAAATTGGACAGCTTAGGACAGCCAGAAATAGAAGTAAAATATAAAGACGATCCTAAGAGCAAAATGCTTTGCTTTTCTGGCTGGAAAGCAGAACCAGAAGAGTTTGTTCTTGAAAGAGAAGATAAAGTAATATCACTAAGGAAAATTGGCACAAGCTATGCTAGATATAATACTGTTTACTCAAAGGAATCAAATCAATCTTATTACTTTCCATGTACTAAAACAGATGACTTATTGACAAAGCCTCAGAGTCAATTAGATGAAATGATATTCAATAAACGTGGATACGTTTCCATTCCTGAGGAAAATAAGAAGAGGGATAATTGCATTGTAACAGAAACCAAGAAAATAGATGAAACACAGGACTGCACCAAATGTAAAATAGCATATAAACTAGTGGATGCCGAGCATAAGAAAGGATGTAAACAAGGCGATGACGAAGACAATTACGGTTGCATGTGTTTTAATAATGTATGTGAACGTTCAACACAATATATAAAAAATGATAACACACCTTTTTACTTACGAGTTTCACAGAAAACAGATGGTACAGTTGAAAAACTTGAAGTACCAACTAAAGCAAATAGAGCAGAAGTTTTTTATGCTGATAAACTATGTAGGTTTGATTTAGAAGGCTTAAAAGAGAGATTGCGAGATATAATAAAGAGACAGCTCGAGAGTAAGAGGCTTCAATTATTGGATGAAAGTAAAACGCCTTCTGAAGACCCAGGCCAGAATAGTTATACAGGTAATTTATCAAAATATGATTATGTTGAAATAGAAGCATGGGGAGGTGGTGAAGCAGGTCATATAAGCGGCAAAGCGACGTCTACGGAAGATAGACAAGGAATGCCTGGAGATTATGTAAAAGCTAAATTAAAAATTGATCCTAGCTACCCTATAATTCGAGTAAAAGTTACAGAGGGTGGTGGTGGACAAGAAAGCTATAAGTCAAATAAAGATGGAGGGCCAACTATAATAGAAATGTGTAACTCTTCAGGGTCAGACTGTAAAACATTAGTCACAGTTGCAGGTGGTGGTAATTACCGGACATATGGCGGAGAAAAATATGACAAGACAGAAATTCATAGAGAAGACTTAAAATTAGAAGCAAAAATTGTAAGAGCAGAAAATTTGAAGTCTACTGAAGATAATAAAATACCATATATAAAAGATGGTAAAATAGATTATGAACCAGTAAGAGAATGCAATAACTCAAGGAGAATCATACCTGGTGCAGGTGGCTGCATTAATAAAAGCGGCAAAAAGTATAGTAAAGGTGCTCCTGGTTACGCAATTATTAGGCCTATACTGAATGCAATTGCTAATGAAAAAATAGATGTAATTAATAGCGCTATTGATGAGATCATAGATAATCCAAACATCCTAATTAGTGATAATTCTTCGACAATAGGGCTTAGCGATGATTCTCTGGTAAATCAGCTTATTAATGATTCTTTGATAAAGAAGTTTGATTCTAAGATAATGGACACAATTAAAAAAGAAATTGAAAAAGAATTGTTAGGACAAGATACGTCTAAAGATAATTAGACCCACTACATGTTTTTTCATCCAGAATTAGGGTTCATAGTACAAATTCATTAAATTGTCATGCAATTTAATGAATATATTATACAATCTTAACTATGAGTCTTTTGCTAATTAAAAAAGCTACCAATCTTATATTCCCAAACGTATGCGTAAGTTGTGAATGCATTATTGATAAAAACCACGATTTATGTAGTGAGTGCAATAAAAAGATCAACTTTTTAACCAAGCATTACTGCAATGTTTGTGGTGCAGTGATTGCAAATAATATTTACACATGCGGCAAGTGCATTATCAATCCACCACCATTTAAAGTATTAAGGTCGGTTTTTGCTTACGATCAACATAGTAAGAATATGATTATAAATTTTAAATTTTTTGATAATCTGAATTATGTCAAAACCTATGCAAAATGGATGTACCAAAGTCACAAGGATATATTTCAGAATGCAGAAATTCTGATGCCTATACCACTACATAAATTCCGTTTATTTAAACGTAAATACAATCAAGCAGCGCTGCTTACGAAAGAACTTAGCAAGTTATCTAATCTATTTTACACGCCTTTTGCAATAAAACGTCTCCGCCACACTACTCCTCAGGCTGGTCTTTCACTTAAACAGCGTGAAAAAAACTTGAAAAAAGCTTTTAGTATGGAAAGTAAAGAAATTATAAGAGACAAGGTTGTGATACTTATTGATGATGTTGTAACAACTGGAGCAACTGCACGATCCTGCTCTCAGGAAATTTTAAATTCCGGTGCAAAAGAAGTGAGAGTTTTGTCGCTTGCAAGAACTGTGAATGATTGTGAAGTCACTAACATATCATTCAAGGAATAGTTTTACTCCTAATAACCTCAACATCACTAAAGTCAAATGTTTTACTTCCTATAATTTGAAATTTCTCATCTCCTTTGCCTGCAACTAGCAGTATCATATCTTCATTACAAGCGATATCTATGCCTTGCTCTATAGCTTTTTTTCTATCTCCTGTTTCCAGTGCATCAGGACAATACAATAAAATATCGTGACGAATTTTGGCTGGATCTTCATCGCGCGGATTGTCATCAGTAACTATTACTCTGTCTGCGTACATTTGTGCTATTTTACCCATTGCTGAGCGTTTTGTCTGATCGCGATTACCTCCACATCCAAATACCAGGACTATTTTTTTATTAAAGTGCCATTTCAAGGACAGCAAAGATTGTTTCAGCGCATTTGGAGTGTGAGCGTAATCTACAAACACAAAAGCAGACCTCTTGCATAACTCAATTTCTGATGGCAATTTTGTTGTCGAAGCTTGTCTACGCTCCTCAAATACATTCGAGTATTCTGCGGTGCTCGTCTGCACTGCTCCTAAAAATTTCTCATCACAAACATGTTCTGCAAAAGGTCTAGTGTTAATTTTCTCCATCCTTCCTGGTGGAGAAACAAGCTTCTCTATACATATTTCTTCATAATGTACTCCAGATGAGATAACTATACCAATTGCACATAATAGATTATACGCTTGGAATTCTCCAAAAACTGGAAAAAATGCATTGTAAATCTTGTCATCAATTTTAATTGTAAGGTGCTGTCCATCGGGAGTGGGTGTTTGTTTTAATAAAGTAATATTAGAACCTTTTTTACCGTAGGTGATAACTTCACCGCTACGTTTTTCAGCTATTTTAAGCAATTCGCTGTATTCATCTATATCTGCATTTAGTATTACCGTTTCTCCTTCTGGTAAAACTTCAGCAAATAACCTTTTTTTGGCCTCTAAATACTCGCTGACATTTTTGTGATAATCCAGATGATCCTGCGAGAAATTAGTAAATGCCGCAGCACTTAGTTTTAACCCATGAATTCTATATTGATCAATTCCATGACTTGAAGCCTCTAAAGCTAGATGTTCTACGTTTTTACTATTGATATCACGCAACGTGGCATAGATGTCTTCTGCATCTGGAGTTGTAAGATTATTGTGATTATCTTTCCTATCGTTATTGATATATGTCCCGAGCGTTCCAATAGACGCTGCATTATAGCCAGCGTTTTGCCAGATTTGACGACAGAATTCTACTACTGAGGTTTTACCATTTGTACCTGTGACGGCTGCAGTATATTTTGGATGTTTGAATTGATAAAATCTGCTGACTATTTCGCTGTATATTTCTTGAGGGTTTGGGTGAAAGATATAGATTCGAGTGTCACGCACTGGAATGACGCCAAGGTGGTCTGTATCTTCTGTCACCTCAGTGCTTGAGGTTTTTGTCATCCGAGTAGCTGACACTGGGATCCAGGAAGAAAATGCATTGTCACGTGTTAGAATGATGCCAAGGCTTGAAGTTTCTGTCATCCCAGTACTTGATACTGGGATCCATCTTTTTTTTTCCTGGATTCCAGTGTCACGCACTGGAATGACACCAAAAAATGACATCGAGAGGTGATCAGACACAGAGACAAAAAGATAGCCTTCCTTAACTCTTTTGGGGTTGCATGTAACACCTTTGATTTCAATGTTAAAGTCAATAGAACAGCTTGGTGTCATTCCAGTGCGTAACACTGGAATCCATGCATTTTCTTCCTGGATCCCAGTATCAGTTACTCGGATGACTTGGGGTTGTACGATATTATGCAATAACTCTTTCAGCTTCACAGTCAGTTTTTCTATCTTTAAATTCCATACATGGCAGCCTTGCTAGTGCGTCATTAAGATCGGAAATTAAATCCTCAGGATCTTCTAGTCCACAGAATATTCGAACGCAACTTCCACCATAATCAGATTTTATTACGGACCTTGTCATGGATTTTGGGTCTATCGGTAATATCAAGCTGTCACACCCACCCCAAGAGGCACCTATGCCAAAAATTTTCATGTGGTCAACCATATAGCTGAGTTCTGCACACGAATATTCTCTATCCAGTATTATGCTAAATACACTACTTGCTCCCTTAAAATAATTTTTCCATAATTTGTGTTGATGGTGGGAAGGTAATGCAGGATATAAAACACAGCTAACCTTTGGATGTGTTTCAAGCCACTTTGCTACTCTAATTGCTGTACTTTTGTGTTGTTCCATACGTATATGCAGGGTTCTCAGCCCCCTATGCGCAAGGTAACAGTCGTGCGATTGGACGGTTACTCCATAATTTTTGTAACTTTCATAAAGCAATTTAAAAACTTCGCCTTCAGCAATCATAGCTCCCATCAGCAAATCTGAATGACCTGCCAAATATTTTGTAACAGCATAAAGCGCAACATCAATTCCATAATCAAGAGGCTTAAATAACAAAGGTGTTGCCCATGAATTATCGCACACAGTTATTATTCCATGTTTTTTAGCAACATTTACTATATGTTTTATATCAGAAATTTCAAACGTTACAGAGCCAGGAGTTTCTATCATTATCAATGAAGTATTATCCTGAATAAAACTAGTTATATCTTGCGTTGGATCATAAAAAGTTACTTCTACTCCCCTTTTTGGCAACTCATTTTCAGCGAATCTCTTGAGCCTGTAATAACTGTTATCTTGAATTAAAACATGAGAACCAGCTTTACTGAAAGTCAAAATGGCAAAAGTAAGTGCAAATAGCCCGGAAGGATAAATCAACGCTTGTCCCCTACCCTCAATTTCAGCAAGTGCATTTGAAAGATAATGAACTGTAGGAGTACCAACATTACTATAGCTGTAATCCCTAACAACGCCATCATTTATCACATCATATATACTTTCTCCATTTGCTGCATTTAAGTAGTCCTTGTAACTTGGAAACAACAAGGTAGAAGAATGATAAACTGGTGGGTTCATAGAACCTTTATAGTCCTTAAATTTTCTTCCTGCTTTAACTAATAAAGACTCTTCTTTCACATTTTTATTATTTATTTTTTAAATTATACTCATTTTGCGTATATAAATGAAGAGAAATCGCATGTATGAGCTTTATCTCGCTCTTTAACAGTTCATAAATTAACTTATGCCTTTTGAGAGAGCTCATTCCAGCAAAATCGTCAGATATTAATATTAATTTGATGTGTGAAGGTAATGTGGAAGACGAAGCAAAATAATGGTCAGCATGCTTTGCTGATTCATCGATAATGTTAATAGAAATCACACCTATTGCACCGCGTATTTTTTCTTCTATTGTCTTGATAATATTCATAACGATTTCTTTCTCCTGTCATCCAAGTAGCGGACACTGGGATCCATCTTTTTCTTTATTAAGACATTGCTTTAACATATGCTCTCAGAATCTGTTGTTCACCACACAATTTGCAAAGATTTTTATACCTGGATCCCAGTGTCTGGGCACTGGGATGACAAGAAAAAAGCACTTGGATGACACCTGATAGCGCTGGGATGACAAGAGTAGGGCTACCTGGATGACAAGAAAAGTGATCAACTACTTATTCTCTTCTTTGTTATCTACATCCTGGTAATCAGAGTCTACAACTTTTTCTTCCTCATTTGCTGTTGATGAGCCATCACCTTGTTGCTGCTCTGATGCTTGATACATGGCTTCCCCAAGCTTCATAGAGATTTGAGAAAGGTTAGTAACTTTTTGCTGAATTGAATCAGCATCATCAATATTATCAGACTTGCGAGCTTCTTTTAGCTCATTCAGTGCATTTTCAATAGCAGCTTTAGCTTCTGGTGACACTTTATCACCAAATTCTGCCAGAGACTTTTCTGTAGAATGAGCTAAACTATCAGCCTGGTTCTTGACTTCAATGAACTTTTTACGTTTTTTATCTTCTGGTCCTTTTGCTTCAGCCTCTTTCACCATTTGATTTATTTCAGCATCAGATAATCCACCTGAAGATTGAATACGTATTTTTTGTTCTTTACCAGTAGCTTTATCCTTCGCAGAAACATGCGCTATTCCATTTGCATCTATGTCAAACTCGACTTCAATTTGCGGCACTCCACGTGGAGCTGGAGGTATTCCTTCCAAAGTGAATTCCCCTAACAATTTATTATCTACTGCCAGTTCTCTTTCACCTTGATGCACCTTAATTGTCACAGCTGTTTGACTATCTGATGCAGTTGAAAACACCTGAGATTTCTTAGTAGGAATTGTAGTGTTACGATCAATAAGTTTAGTAAACACTCCTCCTAAAGTCTCAATACCAAGAGAAAGTGGTGTTACGTCAAGTAATAACACATCTCTTACATCACCTTGAATGATCCCAGCTTGTATGGCAGCTCCAATTGCTACAACTTCATCAGGATTTACTCCTCTATGTGGATCTTTACCGAAGAATTCTTTAACTTTTTCTATTACTTTTGGCATACGTGTCATGCCACCGACTAGCACTACCTCTCCGATTTTATCAGCAGATAAGCCCGCATCTTCAAGGGCCTTTTTACAAGGAGCCATAGTTCTTTCAATTAAAGCATTTACTAAACTTTCAAGTTTTGCTCTGGTCAATTTCATATTTAAATGTTTAGGACCACTCGCATCCGCTGTAATAAATGGAAGATTGATTTCTGTTTCCATTGTGCTTGATAATTCAATTTTCGCTTTTTCAGCAGCTTCTTTGACTCTCTGCATAGCCATTGGATCATTCTTTAAATCAATCCCATTGCTTTTCTTAAATTCATCAAGTAAATGATTCACTATTGCATTATCAAAATCTTCACCACCAAGTTGAGTGTCACCATTTGTAGCTTTTACTTCGAAAACTCCATCACCAATTTCAAGGACTGAAACGTCAAATGTACCACCACCCAAGTCATAGACCACTATTGTGTGTCCATGTTTCTTATCAAGTCCATAAGCAAGCGCTGCAGCAGTAGGTTCATTCACAATCCTCAGCACATTTAATCCAGCAATTTTTCCTGCATCTTTTGTTGCTTGGCGTTGAGAATCATTGAAATATGCAGGCACCGTTATTACCGCATCTTTTACTTCTTCTCCAAGGTAAGCTTCTGCTGCTTCTTTCAGATTTTGCAATATAAACGCACCAATTTGACTAGGAGAGTATTCTTTACCATCAGTTGTTTTAATCCATGCATCACCACTTTTTGCTCCAAATATCGTATATGGCACCTGTAAATTTTTCATTTCAGGATCACTATACTGACGTCCTATCAACCTTTTGGTAGCAAAAAAGGTTTTCTCTGCATTAGTTGTTGCTTGTCTTTTCGCTGGAAAGCCTACCAATCTTTCTCCAGATGAAGTAAATGCAACTATAGATGGAGTGGTTCTTGCTCCTTCTTTATTTTCTATTACTTTTGTATCTTTGCCATGCATTATTGCAACACAAGAATTTGTTGTTCCGAGATCTATACCTATTGCTCTTCCCATAATAAATACTCCCTATTATAAATATTAATCTGATGTTAGAATATATAGGTACAGAACTAATTAATTACAAGCCTCATATTAGAAATACTGCACTACGGTTGGTAAATTTTTAGATAAGCAGCGTTTACGCCTGTCATAGCAGTCTGGGGCAAATAATCCTCTGTACCAGATCACACCACAAGAAATATATGCATAGCTAATATTGATACAAAACATTCAGCTATTTACTAAATAAATAGATAAAAATCCCGTTTATAATTCTGATATTGTTACACCATCACAACTATTATGAGTAAGACCATTTATGCTTTCATGATGAATATCTTCAAGTTCAGGGATAGGTTGGCTAAACAATTTTTCAACCTGCAGCATTAGTAATACAGCACTATATATTATGCTAATTGTTACACCTACATTAAAGTTGTAGACTATACCATTGCCTAAATTTATTGGTATGTTGGGAAGGTCCATATGGTCAACTATAAATCCCACTAAACCCAATGAAAAAGTTAATGTGCTAATCATGAGTGATTTTCTACACTCGACATACTTATCAGTACCTTTGCTATCCTGGTACTTTTTAATTGCATAATAATAACTTATAGGTTCTGCAATGAACAAGAATAGAACTGTTGATACTAATCTTATGTGATCAACTGCACCATCCGCAAACAAATGGATAATTTTTGTTTGCATCAACAGCCCTATTGTACTACTTACTAGGTTGGCTGACTTACCTATAATTTTTGCTAATTGTCTTTTTTTGGGATCCTTATAATCCTCTATCAAGCTTTGCAAGGTAAATGTAGAATGGGCAACATATAGAATAGACGTTGGCAGCTTTATAAACCGAGCAATGCTCCGCGTCAGAATTATATTTGATCTATTATTATCAATAAATTCGGAGCAAAATTGTAGTGAAATTTTACACAGTAGAATTGTTAATCCAGTTGATACACAGATGATTCTTCTATAATTATGACGATAAGCATAACTAACCTTTTGTGGGAGTGTATTTAGCTCTTTTTTTGTGCTGCTTAGCATAAAATAATTAATAAAGTGTTAATCTCCCTGTTATTTTACTACATAAAAGTCTTAAAGAAAAGCCTTTTGGTATGAAACATCTCAAATAAAGTTAAGAAGTTAATAATTGACTTTTTCATAAAATTATATAATAATTATATAATATAGATTTTACAACGAAGGAGAGACATATGAGTAGTTCTGAATTATTTGATAATTTAATACAAGCAATAGAAGAAGGGAAAGGTGTTGCTGATATATTAAAAGGTAAGAGTGAGGAAGAGATAAAAGAAGCTATTCTATACATGAAAGGAGATGTAACAGTAGAGAGTGCTATAAATTTCTCAGAGAGTAGTGTTACTTCACCGCTTGTTCGTAATAGTCTTGTCGAAATTGTGACGTCAGGAAATAAGATGATGTCGGATTTGTACAATGGCAAATGCTTTTATTCGCCACTTGTATATGCTATACATAAGGGAAATATTACAGCTATCGATGATATTTTAAAGTATGCCAAAGATAATAACTTTCTAAAGGAACTTTTTGCTGCAAAAGTAACTATAGAACATAGCTTCATACAAGCTGGCAAGACAACTTACACACCACTAACTTACGCTATAGCCAAAAAAAATGATGAAGCTGTTAAACTTATTTTACAATATGCCAAAGTTAATGAATTGCTAAAAGAAGCTCTTAATGAACAATATACTACAACTTCTTCATTAAGGGAGGAAATTCATAATGCACTTACTTTTGCTATATCTGTAGGAAATGAGGAAGCTTATATCAATATTTTAGAACGCGCTAAAGATGCTGAAATGCTAAAGGAAATCCTTACTTCAAAAGTGACTGTAAAATCCATCGTAGGTGATGTTAAAAAATTAACACCACTTGAGTGTGCCATAGATTGCAAAGATGATAGAGCTATCAAGTGCATTCTACTTTATGCTAAAAAAAATGACTTGTTGAAGGTAGTCTTAAATGATGCAGCAAATGATTTATACAAAGCTGTTACTCATGGAAATAAAGCAAAAATAGTCAAGTTCTATCATCTTCTAAACGAACCAGGCATTGCTCAACAAGTGTTTAAAGCAGGTGTATTCAAGTATATATTTACTCAAAAAGAAGCAAATGAACTAGCTGAACAAATTAATAAAGGACAATATGAAGAAGCAATAAATGCAATTCGGAAAAGACAAGTACTTATCTCGAGTGCTGCTGGTATTGCAACGATAGCTATTGCAGTTGGTTTGGCTGCTGGTGCAATTTTAGGAGGCATTGCAATGGGCCTAACCGTTGTCACTTGTTCCCTTGCCTCTATTTCAATGTTTGCTGTGTTCATGAATGGTATGTATGTTATTAACTCAATGAGAATACCTGGGGAGAAAATTATAATAGAAGCTGTTGGTATTGTTTTAAGTATTGCTTTAATAGCTATATGTTTAGCTGCCATAATAGTGGCATTCCTATCAGGCGGTGTGGCTGTTTTACCTGTTGCTATAGCGGGAGCTGCGATGGCTATAGGACTTATGGTAGGAATTACAACTATTTGCAAGGCAATATATCATGGGCTTAATAAAATTGAATTCCCTGATCATGAACTTGGTACTGAAAAAACACCTGACCTCAATAAATCAAATGACAGCGATGTTCCTGACCATGAATCTGATATTAAAGAAGGACCTGACGATAAGGTGACTCAAATAAAATTAGAGAAAGGAATAGGTATAGAAGAAGAAGGCGTAGGCAACGGTGGTATTGCTGTACAATCTATTGCTGTATAAAACTATAACAAGGAGTATGACCTATACCTTTATCCAATATGTCATTGCTGTAACTCGTGTTTAGTAATATAATCTCGTATTAAGTTGATATCACTTAATTTATGCTAGATTCTTCGCTAATTTTGACAACTATTCTTATATCTTTGATTTTAACGTTATCATTCCTTTTTATAAAAAAAATATTTGGGTCAGCAAACAAGAAAATAATAAAATCCTTCAGAAAGATTGTTGAGAAAATAAACGCATTAGAGCAAGAAATGCAGAGCTTATCGGATCAAGAGCTGCTTGGTAAAACTGCAGAATTTAAGCAAGAGTTAAAAAACGGGAAAACATTAAATGCCCTCCTTGTGCCTGCATTTGCAGTTGTGCGTGAAGCCTCAAGAAGATTTCTGAACATGAGGCACTTTGATATGCAGCTAATTGGTGGAATGGTGCTACATAATGGCATGATATCAGAGATGAAAACAGGGGAAGGAAAAACACTCGTTGCAACTTTAGCTGCATATCTAAACTCCTTGGAAGGTAAGGGAGTACATGTTGTCACTGTTAATGACTACCTTGCAAAGCGAGATACTGAGTGGATGAGCAAATTGTATAATTCGCTTGGTGTTTCTGTTTCATTCATTACAAACGATTTGACAGATGAGCAGAGAAAGGAGGCCTATAGTGCAGATATTGTCTATTCCACAAATAACGAATTGGCTTTTGATTACCTGCGAGATAATATGAAATTTTCTCAAAGCGATATGGTACAAAGAGGTTTCAACTATGCTATAGTTGACGAAGTGGATTCAATACTCATTGATGAAGCTCGCACTCCGCTTATCATTTCTGGCCAGGTTGAAGAAAATAATCAGATATATAAGCATATCAACAAAATAGTGACTAAATTAGCTGATTCTGATTACGAAGTGGATGAAAAAGGCAGGACGATATTTTTAACAGAAGATGGGATTTCACGAGTGGAAGAATTATTGAAATCATATAATCTCATTGCTGAAAATTCATCACTTTATGATACCAATAACATGATAATGACCCACTACATAGATCAGGCACTGCGAGCACATAAGCTGTTTACTGCCGATAAGGATTATATTGTGAAAAGCGGCAAGGTGGTGATTATTGATGAGTTCACCGGCCGTATGATGGAGGGTAGGAGATATTCCGACGGTCTTCATCAGGCACTTGAAGCCAAAGAAAATCTTGAAATTCAGTATGAAAATCAAACATTAGCATCTGTTACATTTCAGAATTATTTCCGTATGTATAGTAAACTTTCAGGTATGACTGGAACAGCGGCAACAGAAGCAGAAGAATTTCGTGATATATACAGATTAAATGTGGTAAAAATTCCAACGAACGTAACAGTAAAAAGATTAGACCTTGATGACGAAATTTATGGTACGGAAAAAGAAAAATATAATGCTGTATTGAAATTTATAGAAGAATGCCACAAACGCCTTCAACCGGTCCTTGTTGGTACGGTGAGCATTGAAAACTCAGAAAAACTCTCTGAACTTTTGCGCAGCCATTCTCTTAAGCATTCTGTATTAAACGCTCGTTATCATGAGCAAGAGGCGTACATAATAGCGCAAGCAGGCGTACCAGGCAATGTCACTATAGCAACTAATATGGCAGGACGTGGAACTGATATTCAACTTGGCGGAAATGCTGAAATGATAGCAAAAGTAGAACTAAAAAAAGTAAAAAATAATGATGAAAAAGAGAAAAAGTACCAAGAAATAATCGAAAGAGTAAAGAAAGATAAAGAAATCGCTATAAAAGCTGGCGGTTTATGTGTGGTTGGAACTGAAAGACATGAAAGTAGGAGAATAGATGATCAATTGCGTGGACGCTCTGGTCGTCAGGGAGATCCTGGGCTTTCTAAGTTCTTTTTATCGCTAGAAGATGACTTAATGAGAATATTTGGGTCTGATAGGATGAGAAATTTTTTACAAAGGGTAGGACTAAAGAACAACGAAGCTATTCATCATCCATGGATTAATAAGGCCCTTGAAAAAGCACAAAAGAAAGTTGAAGCTAGAAATTATGAAATCCGAAAGTCTTTACTTAAGTTTGATGATGTGATCAACAGTCAACGTAAAGTTATTTTTGAGCAAAGAACTCATATCTTAAATAATGAAATTAATGATTTGTTTGAAGTATATAGCGAATTAAATGAGGAAGTGATAGGAAACATAGTTCAAGATGGTTATTACGAGGATTACATAGACGATATAGCCAAAGAATTTCACAAAAGGTATGGAATAATTCTGATTAGAGAAGAATTAGCAAAGCTTCTCAGCAAGCAAAGTGCTTTGGATTATATAAATAATAAAGCGCAAGAATTTTTTATTGAAAAGGAAAAGTATTTTAACAGTCAGCACACTACAGATTTATGGAATACAATAGTTAAACAAGTAATGATAATGACACTTGATCATTTATGGAGGGAGCACCTTTCAACTTTAGAAAGTCTGAGACAAAGCATAAGCTTACGTGCTATGGGACAAAAAGATCCACTAAATGAATTTAAACGCGAAGCATTTTTGATGTTTGAATCAATGCTTGAAAACTGGAAGGAGCTTACTATTCATCGTTTGGCGCACTTTAAATTGGCAGATAATTACGAAATGAGTAATAGGTTACATTCTGATAAAAAGAGCAACTTTCCTAAAGTATCAAGGAATGATAAATGCCCATGTGACTCAGGAAAGAAATACAAGCATTGCCATGGTACGCTGTAACAGCAGATCTCTTGCACAACTACCTGTCATCCCAGTACTTGATACTGGGATCCAGGAAAAATGGATAGATTCCAGCGTCACGCGCTGGAATGACACCCGAAGTAAAGATGACAAGTTAGGTCTTTTAGATTCAAATGCTTGATATAGAGAAATATAAGTGACCTGTATCAATGTAGCCTGTATCCGTTGCATTGCTTCGATATTCAACAGTGAAATCTTGATCTTGATTCAATTTTACAGTGAAAGTACCATTATTGAGTCCTGTTACTTCGTCAATCTTCAAATCCTTGATCGTAAAAACTCTCTTGTGTTCATCATCAGGATGGATATGTCTAAATACCCAGTCAAAAGTCTTATTAGCAGCAGATTTAGTATTATTACCGAGAACTGAATGATTAGTAATGCTTCCATCTTTGTTGTGTGTTTTAATATAGTGCGTAGGTATTCCTGGAGTAATTTCCTCAGTTCTATAATCAGTGACGTTTTTCAATTTTAGTTGGTATGCCATATTTTTTCACCTTAATATCAAAGTTAATATAAAGCATACATAATTATAGTAAAAGTTTTATTAATAATATTAATATATTAGCATTATAGGACTTTTAAGAGGTAATAATTTACTGCATTATTATTTTCTTTATTATTACATATTGTTTTAAAATCAAGAAGAGAAAAATTGTGAGAAAGGGCTTATAAAAATTGATTCTTAAGCCCTTAGTGTTATTAGCCCAATAAACTTAAATCATCATTCATTATTGCATTGAACTGATTAACATAGCATGCAGGCATTGCTACTTGCTGATTTTCATCTACTGGTGCAGTGAAAGTATGACTTTCAGAATCATATTGAACTACCCCATCAAGCTTCAAACCCTCGATGTGAAAAATTTCTTTACTCCTATCGGTATCCTTATTGATATTGTAAAACTTGCAGTCAAATGTTCTACTAGCTTCTACCTCATCACCACCATAGTTAACAGCGTGACGTACATAACGTGCATTGTTAAGGTGTAAATTGCTTTCAGCCCCTGTATCTTGATTTTGTGCTGTAATGCCATAGAATTTATATCCAGTATTTCCTTGACCAGCGTCAGGGATGTACTGAATAACGTTTTGTAATTTCAGTTGGTATGTCATATTTTTTACCTTGATATCAGAATTAGCATAGAACATACATGATTATAGTAAAATTTTTCTTAATGAAGCTTCACAATTGCAAACATTTAAATCTACCAGATAAGAGGTCTTGGTTTACTTTCCTTACTATTTTCTTTATTATTCATATTGTTTTAAAGTTAAATGGAGAGGAAAATTGTCAGCAATTGCTATTATTGATTTTGGTTCACAGTTTACACAACTGATCGCAAGGCAAATCAGGGATATGGGAGTGTACTGCGAGATATTTTCAAGCAACATCCAATTTGAAAAGATATCAAATTTCAATGGGTTTATTCTCTCTGGAGGGCCACAATCTGTAAATGGTAACCACTTAGAAATTAATGGAATAGCATATGAAATTATAAAATTTAATGAGATGACAAGTGTTCCTATACTTGGAATATGCTATGGACAACAACTTATATGTCATTACTTTGGAGCAAAAGTAAAAGAGGGTTTTAAGCAGGAATTTGGCAAAACTAAGATCAAGGTGCTGAAAGAGTCTTCTATTATAAAAGATACGTGGGATGTTAATTCCGAAGTGGATGTGTTAATGAACCACGCAGATAGCGTTGATACTGTTCCACAAGGATTTACTGTCATCGCATCTGGTGTAATAAACCAAACAATTGCAATAATTGTCAATGAACAGAGGAAGATTTACTGCACTCAATTTCATCCTGAAGTAAAGCACACTGCAAATGGAAGCAAGTTGTTTTCTAATTTCTTAAATATTGCAAATTGTGAGAGAGACTGGACGATGAAGTCATTTGTCGAGGAGCAGAAGGAAAAAATCAAAAATGCAGTAGGAGATAAAAGAGTAATCGCTGCAGTAAGTGGTGGTGTTGACTCAAGTGTTGCAGCAGCGCTCACATATAAGGCTATAGGAAAACAATTGAATTGCGTTTTTATTGATACTGGGTTGCTACGCAAGAACCAGAACAGTGCTGTGTTAAAAGAGATCCCAATAAATTATATTGATAAATCAAATTTATTTTTGAGTAGACTAAAGGGAATAACTGACCCAGAAGAAAAGCGTAAAATTATTGGTAACACATTCATTGAAGTTTTTGAAGAAGAGGCAAAAAAAATAGGTAATGTAGATTTTTTAATGCAAGGTACAATTTATTCTGATGTAGTTGAATCAGGGCATGCTTCAAGCAACACCAGTACAATCAAATCTCATCATAACGTTGGTGGATTGCCAGAAAAGATGAACCTTAAGTTAGTGGAACCTTTACGATATCTATTTAAAGATGAGGTAAGATCGCTTGGAAAAGAAATCGGGCTTTCAGATGAGATAATATTCCAACATCCATTTCCAGGACCTGGGCTTGCAGTGAGAATTATAGGCGCAGTCACGCAAGAAAAGGTGCAAATATTGCAAGAGGTGGACGAAATATACATCAATACAATGAAAAGTTACAACCTATATGACAAGATATGGCAAGCTTTTGCCGTCTTATTGCCAATAAGAACCGTTGGGGTAATGGGAGATGGCCGTACCTACGGATATGTTTGTGCTTTGAGAGCTGTAACATCATCGGACGGGATGACGGCTGATGCATTTCCATTTGAAGATAAAGCGCAACATGCGCTAGTATTTTGGGATTTTCTACAGAATGTCAGTAATATAATTACCAATAAAGTTCTTGGGGTCAGCAGAGTTGTATACGATATCACTTCCAAACCACCTGCAACTATCGAGTGGGAGTAGACCTCTTGCCGTCTTAGTAAAAAATCAGCATCACTTCTGGTGTCATTCCAGCGCGTGACGCTGGAATCTATCTATTTTTTCTGGATCCAAGTATCAGCTACTCAGATGACAGGTAGTTGTGAAAGAGATCTAGTAATCATAGAGCATGATGGAAGTATAAAATATAGCTATTTAAGCAGGTTGCGCAGCAGCTTCTTCACCACAACACTTACTTATTGCTATCTTAGTAAGGCATGCCATTCCACCACCTATTACTCCACCTGTAAGTGCACCTGCAGCTCCTGCTAGCACAGCTGTTACAATGAGTCCAATAGCTGCAATTATAGGTATAATTCCTGTTGCAACTAATGTAGCTCCTATAGAACCACCAACTATTGCACATGTAGATATTATTATCCATCCTCTTGTAGAAATTCCTAGGAAGTGTTCTTGCTTGGAACTATGTGTCGTTATAGGTGTATGACTATCTTGCTCTTCTGATTGCGAATTATTATTAATTTCACTGTTGGTAGGTATTTCCTCAAATGGAGCTGCACTGCCTGTAACTTTTTGTGGAGCACCGCTTATTGGCTGTTTCTGTTGTGGAAAAGTTGTAATTGTAGGTTGAGGATTGCTATCCATAACAGGAGGTTGTTGCAATGGAGATTCATTGCCTGTAACTTTTTGTGGAGCACCGTTTATTGTTTGTTTCTGTTCTGGAGCAGTTGTAATCGTAGGTTGAGGATTGCTATTCATAACTGGAGGTTGTTGCAATGGAGTTGCATTACTCACAACTGTTTGCGTGGCACCGCTTATTGGTTGTTTCTGTTGTGGATGGGTTGTGGTAGAAGTTTTAAAAGTGTTGGTTGAATTTGGAGTACTATCTTGTGAATTAGCAGTACTAACACAATATTTGTCTTTTAATTGTCTAGTAAGATCAGAACTAATCTTTTGATCCACTTCTAACCAGTTTAAAAAATGGCTTGCTTCACCTACTTGCACATCTTCTTCATCATACGATTTTACATATTTATCAACAAGATTTATACAATCTTCGGTTTTATTTTTACAAATTTCAGCAGCAATATTAAGTGTTTTTGATGATTTTTTAATTGTTTCCGTGTGCTTATTTAAAGCATCGAGTAATACATCGCTTAGGCCTTTGCCTTCTACTCTGCCGAAAGAAGCAACTCTACCGAAAGAAGTAAATTTTTTTGTTTTCAAATCATAGGAGAGTTTAGTGTCATAAAAGTTAACTATTACATATCCATGAGTTTTTTGAGAAAAGTATTTGTTTAACTCGGTTGCTAAAATTTCTTCTTGTTTTTTAAAATATGAAAGAATGAGCTCTTGATCTTTTTCTACAACATCGCATATATTATCTAGTCTTTTTAATAATTTTAAAAAATCTATTTTGTTTTTTAACTCTTGTTCTAGCTTTACCTCGTTTTCAGTAATATTATTGGCATCAGCAGAGTTGAAAAACACTTCAGCATGGTCAGAAAATTCTTCTTTATTTTTTAACCTTCCATAAAAATTAAACTTTGTATTGTCTTTTAACCTTTTAAAGAAGGCTTGAAAACTATCCAAATACGTTTTAAATGAATAATCATGATCAATTTTTGCAAATACTTTTTTACCAGCATCCATTACACCAAAATTTCCAAAATTCAAATCATAGTCAGATAAGAAAATTGTTGCAGCTAAATACCTGTGAATACCTTTTACATTCTTGAACTCATTAACATTTATATTACCATCCAACATGCTTTTACATGTATCAAAATTATCTAAGAACTTTGATGCTACCAAAACACTATCATTGTTTTTAACAAGCCAATGCTCTGGTGCTCGATCTTTAAGTATCAATTGAAATACAAATCCAACAAAAGCTGTAATAATGGGATTGCCGTCTATAGTAAAACCGTCCGGTCCAGGTTGCTGTTCTTCAAAACATCTTTTAAGAATAAATTTTGAGCTATCAGCATTGTATGTAGCAAATAGTCCCCTCGTCTTTGTTCTTACTTTTACCCACAAATATAAAAAAGCTAGTAAAATAGCAAATTCATATATTTGATAAAGGGTTTAAAAATGTACGGAGTAAATACAAATACGCAATATACTGATAGCTTAGGGGACAAATGGCTAGAAAGAGAGTTGAGACATGTTAATCTGGGAGATATAAGGCTTAATAAGAGGCTTATTACAACAAGTTATCTTATAGAGCGTAAGGCATCTGGATCAATTAATCAAAGTTGTGGTGGATGGAAAGAAGCTAAGGGCGCGTACAGGTTGTTTAGTAATGAAAAGCTTGAGGCCGAGAAAATTTATTCTTCTCATCATAAAGAAACAGCGGAAAGGATAAAAGGAAATAAGCTTATATTTTCAATCCAAGATACTAGTTATTTGGATTTTGACTCTCATATAAATACCAAAGGGCTAGGCAGTATTTCTAAAGCTTATACAAAGCATAAAAAGGGTTTGCTGCTGCATAGTGCCTTAATGGTCAGTAAAGAAGGATTACCTTTAGGTTTATCTTCTCAACAGTGCTGGGCGCGTCCCGCTAGAAAAGAAGAAACAGCAAAAGAAAAAGCAAATAGGAAATACCGTACTTCTATAGAGGAGAAAGAAAGTTATAAGTGGATAGCAGCACTAAAAGAAACCATAAATAACGTTTCCAAAGATGTACAACTTGTCACTCTTGGTGATAGGGAAGCAGATATCTTCAAATTTTTATGGATAGCTGAATCATTGGGTAGTTTTTATGTAATCCGTAACCGAGCTAATAGAAAATTTATCTGTACTGAAGAGGGAAAAACAGATTTGCAAACACGCATAGCTCAACTTCCGGTAAAAGAGAAAATCGTCTTGGAAGTTGCTAAAAACGGGCACCAGAAGTCAAGAAAAGCAAATATTGAAGTAAAATATATGAAAGGCTATATACCTATCAGAGCGCCTTACATTTATGGGTCAAAAGATACAGCACATAAAATAAGTGATAAAGTCGCTGTATATGTGGTAAGCGCAAAGGAAATGGATCCTCCTAAAGGAGTTGAAGCTATCGATTGGACTTTGTTAACTAATGTACCAGTTAATAGCACTTTAGATGCCATAGAAAGGATAAATTGGTATAAGCTACGATGGAAAATTGAAGAATACTTTAGAATTTTAAAATCAGGATGTAAAATAGAAAGCTCTCGTTTAACTACAAAGGAAAGGCTACAGAAATTAATTGCTATAAAGAGCATTATTACATTTAAAATTTTATATTTAACAAAAGTGGCTTTATCGCATCCTATGGAGGCTTGCACTAAGGTTCTAAGCAATGAAGAGTGGAAAGCTCTTTACATACGTGAGCATCAAGTGGCCACATTGCCCGAAGAACCTCCAAACATAAAACAAGCTATTATTTGGTTAGGAAAATTAGGTGGGTTTATGAATAGAAAAGGTGATAATTTACCAGGAAGTATGACTCTATGGCGAGGCTATGAAAATCTTAGAGAGAGCATGGTTATGCTTCACATAATAACTTCTCAAAGTTATGGGTAAAAGTAAGGTCTTTGTTCTAGAGCTTCCCTGCTGTATAAATTCACTTAAATTGTGTATTCTTTCATGATTCGTTGGCATACCTTTCTCCTTAATAAAACAACTCGATATAATACTAGTTTAACAAATTAACCAATAAAAATCAAGCAAATAAATCTAAAAACAATGCTAAACTCAATTTACTATGGCAAAAACAGTCGATATATTACTACCGCTACCAATTAACCAATTATTCTCGTATGCGGTTGGAGAAAATACTGAAATTTCAATTGGTGACTACGTTATAGTGCCGTTTGGCAGAAAGCGTCTGATTGGGATAGTGTGGCGGTATAGCAGCAAAAGCGATCGAGAACTGAAATTCATTGAACAAAAAATTGATTTACCAAGTGTCAGACCAAAATTAATTGCGTTTGCTGAGTGGGTTGCAGAGTATAATCTGATATTGGTAGGCATGCTTGCAAAGGTGATTATGGGGGGAGTGCTGAAGGTAAGTAACGTAGAAAAATTAGTCCACACCAAGCAAGAGCGAGAAATAAGTGAAATAAATTACCAATTAAATTCTGAGCAGCAAGCTGCAAGTGATAAAATAATCAGTAGTTTGAACAAATATTCAGTTACTTTGCTTGATGGCGAAACAGGGTCTGGAAAAACAGAGGTTTATCTCTCTGTAATCGCAAAATTACTTAAGGATGGTGGTAATGCACAGCAATTGTCTGATATAGATGGTGTCATTCCAGTGCTTGATACTGGAATCCATTTTGCATGTAATTCCACTGTAGAATTGGATTTTAGTACAGAATTTGATATTTATCCTTTGGATTTATTTGCGAACAAAGTTCGCTGGATCCCAGTGTCACGCACTGGGATGACAAAATTTGGCACTGGGATGACATCATACAAGACTCGGATGATACCAAACCAGTCTGAGATGACACCAGGTCAGAGCGATGCGCAAGTTCTCATCCTTCTACCAGAAATTGTCTTGACCTCCCAGCTAGTGAATCGCATTCGTAATCAGATATCCGGCAATATAGCTGAGTGGCACTCTGGTCTCACTCCAAAAACTCGCCGAAACAATTGGCTGAGCATAGCAAACGGAAGTGCGCAAATAATTATCGGAGCAAGGTCAGCGCTTTTTCTGCCTTATAAAAACCTAAAATTAATTGTTATCGATGAAGAGCATGATTCTTCTTTTAAGCAAGAGCAGGGAATTATATACAATGCTCGAGATATGGCAATAATCTTAGCTAAAATTGAAAACATCCCGATTATTTTATCGTCAGCTACACCACTCCTTGAAACTATTTACCACGTTAAAAATGGCAATTACAACCATGTAAAGTTAACCAAGCGCTTCGGTGGAGCAGAACTACCACTCATTAAAGTAGTGGATATGAGAAATAGCAAACAATGGATTTCAAATGAGCTTTTTGAGAACATAAAACAAACTATAGAAAAAAAACAGCAGGTGATGCTCTTTTTAAACCGCAGAGGATATGCGCAACTGGCAGTCTGTAAAAAGTGTGGATACAAAATTCCTTGTTTAAATTGCGCTGTTTGGCTCACATATCACAAGAAAAAAAACTTACTCCTCTGTCACCATTGCTCATATCAGTCAACACTTCCAGAAAAATGTACTAATTGCCAAAGCGAAGGGTCATTCTCTCTTTATGGTATAGGAATTGAAAGGCTGCTTGAAGAAACGGTGAAGTTAATACCAAGTGCAAAAACCGCAATTATAAGTAGTGATCAGAAGTCAGTTAATAATATTATTGACTTGGTGTTGAAGGAGGAAGTGAATATTATAATTGGCACACAAATAATTGCTAAGGGGCACAATTTTCCGAAATTGACTTTAGTGGGAGTAATAAATGCAGATTTGAGTTTGGAAAATTCTGATTTAAGGGCAGCAGAAAGAACATATCAATTATTGCATCAAGTTGCAGGAAGATCTGGCAGATTCAACGAAAAAGGAACAGTGATAGTGCAAACCAATAACCCTGAAAGTTCCGTAATAAAAGCACTACAACACCAAAAACGAGATCTATTTTACGAGATCGAGCTTGAATCAAGGCGCAAAGCTCAAATGCCACCTTTTAGCAGATTAATAGCGCTTATTATCTCTGGCAAAAATCAGATTGCAACACAAAGTGCAGCGAATAAGATAGTACACCTGTTACATGACAACCATTTCAGTAAAAAGCAAGCAGCTTCCTCTTTGATGTCATTCCAGCGCGTGACGCTGGAATCTAGGGAAAAAGAACCATGGATCCCAGTGTCACGCACTGGGATGACAAAATTTGGCACTGGGATGACATTAGACAATACTGGGATGACAAAAGATCCAGAAAAAAATCCAGTGTCAGCTACTTGCATGGCAGCAGACAAAAAGAACTTTGAAATTTTTGGTCCATCTCCAGCAGCAATAAGCTTTTTAAACAATCAATATCGATATAGAATATTACTGAAAGTACACAATAAAAATAGCTTATTAGTACAAAAAAATTTAAGAAATTGGATTAAAAAATGTAACTTAAACTCCAGTATAATAGTAACAATAGATGTTGATCCTGTGAGTTTTTTTTAGTAAAATTTTAACATTTTTGGAATATTCTAATTATAGAATGTGTTTTAAGTTAGTGGGGTAGAATTATGCATCCGATATATTGTAAAAAATTAGAAAAAGTATTTGATAATTTATATAGCAAAACAAACCCGAGCTACGATGATATCTTGAAAGAGATTCAATCAGGATATCCAGAATTACATGATAAATTACAAGGTAATATTAATAGTAAGTTTACAATGAAGCCTTGGTCGTTTCCTGAAGATAAATACGAAGAAACATCATTATTATTTTTTACATTAGATCATATTTGCAAAAATATAATACTTAATGGATTTAAAGCAACTAATATGTTGAAAACGATACAATCACAAGATCCAGAATTTATCAATGAAGAAATAAGATTTAGGGGTGTAATAATTGCGTATCCAGAGAAATTGAGGTCTATATTAGCAGACCAAAATATAAAGGTTAATACAAGATGTGTCGTTACCAAGGAAACTCCCTTACATCTTCTTTTGTTAAAATCTCAAGTATTATATAGACTACATAAAAGCGGTTTTCTTGCTAAATCAGTAGCAAATATAGCAGTAGACGTAATAGTGGAGTTAGGAAAAGTTCTGCTAGAAAAAGGAGCAAACATTAATGCAAAAGATTGGTTGCGGAATGCCCCTTTGCATAATGCTAGTTTTATCGATGAAAAATTATTAATTTTTTTACTGGAAAATGAGGCAAGAGTTGATGCAAAAAACTGTTTTTGGGAGACTCCTTTACACAAGGCTGCTGAAAACGGTGATGAAAAATTTGCAAATACTCTGCTAGAAAAAGGGGCAAGCGTTGATGCCAAAGATTGTTTTGGTGAAACTCCGTTACATCGTGCTGCTGAAAAGAGCGATTTAGAGATGGCAAAACTTCTGCTAAAAAATGGTGCAAGCGTTGATTCAAAAGATAATTCTGGAAAAACTCCTTTACATCGTGCTACTGAAAAGGGCGATTTAGAGATGGCAAAACTTCTGCTAAAAAATGGTGCAAGCATTTATTCAAGAAACAATTCTGGACAAACTCCTTTACATCTTACTTCTAAACATACCAGTGTAGCAATGGCAAGTCTTTTAGTAAAAAATCAAGCAAACATTAGTGAAACAGATCATTCTGGCAAAACTCTTTTCGACCTTTCTGTTGACACAGGAAACGTAAAGGTGCTAGCTTTCCTACTAAAAAAAGGGGTAAGACCCAGCACTGAAATGAATGAAACTGAGCATAGTCAAGTATTACAACAAAGAGGCGTCTGATAGTGAATTGCGTTCTACTGAAAAGTAGGGCGCATCTATAACAGTAACAATAGATGTTGATCCTGTAAGTTTTTTTTAAAAATAAAGTCACTCCTGCACTCAAATCCCTATTTAAATCAATACACTTCGGTTTCCTGTGTAAAGGTCACATAATTCGACGACAAACTGGAATTTTTTTTCGTACCTTTACACGGATCTTAACACAATTTAAATAGCCATAATTAACCGATAGGTTTACAAGAACTAAATTATTGCTATTCTATAATTAACCACTAATTAACTTTTGCGCTTATGAACGTTAAAAATTTTTTCACTAAAGTATTCGTTGTTCTTTTGGCTTGCTTATTAATCTTTATGGGAGTTGGCAGCCTTCTGTCCGATAGCGATAAAGAAGAGGAGGTAGCTAGAGTAGGAAAAGAAGTTATCACATTAGATGAATACAAATCGTTATACCAAAATTATAGCAAGCAAATCTCAGGCGCTGATGTGAGCGAAGAGCAAGTAAAAAAGTTGAAATATGACTTGCTTAACGCACTTATAGAGCAAAAGTTACTGCTTAATTTAACTAGTGAGCTGGGACTCGCAGTTGGTGAGGAGTCCATTAAAGATCATATTAAAAACACTAAGTATTTTCAAAATGATCAAGGTGAATTTGATAAAAACAAGTTTCATGAAATGTTAAGTAGTCTGCATATGACAGAAAACGAGTATGTAGAAAAGCTAGAAAAAATCCTGCCTGCAATGATGTTCATGACTTCCTTATTTAAAGATAATTATCCTGTAACTTTCGGTGAGGAAATCGATAAAGAAATATATAAAAATCGCCACCAGACTAGAGTAGTTGATGTTGTTAAAGTGACTAAAGATGCAGTTACAGATACCACTGTACCAGATGATCAAGCTCTGCTTGAGCTCTATGAGAAAAACAAACCTCGTTTTTATTCTCCTGAATATCGAACTGCACAATATATTTCTCTCGGCCAAAAATATTTTGAAGATCAAATTCAAATCTCTGATGAAGAAATAGATAATGTAATAGAACAACAAGAACTGAAAGATCAAAGAGATATATTTAACTTAATATTTTCCACAAAAGATGGAGCTGAAACAGCACGAAAAGCATTTGAAGAAGGCAAAATAAGCTTTGAACAGATGGTAAAAGAGTCTGGTAAGTCAAAGCTTGAGGATACTAGAATAAACAATATAACTAAGGATTTCTTGCCAGAAAGCATGAGAGAAGAGGTGTTTGCTCTCAAAGCAAGTGAAGTGAGTGGAGTTTTAGCAAGCAGCTTTGGCTGGCATATAATAAAAGTAGAAGACGCACATCAAATCTCTCACGAGGACTTAACTGATTTAAAAAAAGATATTAAATTGGCTTTAACTAACCAAAAATCTTTTGAAAAGGTCAATGATTTCATAAATCAAGTGAATTATAAGATATACAACAATGGAGCGATTGAGGAAATATCAGGCGAATATAATTTACCAATACAAACTATTGGCCCAATCAATGCAAGTGGAAAAGATCAAAATAAAGATCAAAATAGTGATAATGTAGAAAGCTCTAGTGATTTAGTTTCCTTCATTTTTTCTCGGGAAAAAGATCAGAAAGGTTATTTCAAGGGCATTGGAGATGCTATCGTGAGTGTAAAAATCATTGACATTATTCCATCCAGATCACAAAGCTTTGAGGAAAGCAGATCACAAGTAACAGATCTTTGGCGTAATAAGTTTATGGAAGAAAAAATGTTTGAAATTGGTCAAAAAATTGCTGCTCAGCTAAGAGAAAAAACTGATTTAGAAGAAGTGCAAGGTGTAGAATTTCTTAAAGGACAGCAAATACGCCGCAACGAGCAAAATTACCCATTTTCTTTTGTAGAAGATATTTTTAACATGAAAACAACTGGCTCAGTAACAAACCCTGCTCAGTACAATGATGAAGTTATTATAGGTGCTTTAAAAGAGATGTATTCATCAGATGGCAAATTAAACACATTTGACACTGGAAAGCACGTTATGATTTCACTGAAAGAGCAATTAATCAACTATCTGGAGTCACAATATAGAGTTGAAGTCAATCATGCTATGCTTGATGATATGTAAGACATCAGTCGTCAATGTCATTAGACTTCTTGTATAACTGTTATTTGAGTAAAAAATTAGCATCTTGGTTCGATGTCTTTCCTATAAAGGTCACATAATTTTATCTTCAAAAACAATAAATTTTATCCTTGACATAATCTTTATAAATAATTATGGAATACTAACATTAAGCTATAGTATTTCTTAACAGAGAATAGGGGGGTGTTAATGTTCTTATGGACTGCTTGTGTTACTCCATTTAGTCAGGGTGGAGATAATGTAGATTATGAGAGTTTGCGGCGCTTGCTAGTAATACAAGCTGAAGCAAAAAATGGTGTAGTATTACTTGGCAGCACAGGTGAAGGTTGGTCGCTTACTGATTCTGAAAAACGTGAATTGGTTGAATTTGCGTGTAGTCTCAAATTGAATACAAGAATCATAGTTGGTGTACCTGGAGTTAATCTACATCATGCATTGGAATGGATTGATTTCTGCAAAGATATGCCAATTCATGGCTATCTAATGACAACACCAATTTATACAAAACCTGGGATTATTGGGCAGACTTTATGGTTTGAAAAGCTACTTGAAAAAGTGCATGCTCCAGCCATGCTTTATAATATTCCATCAAGAGCAGGAATAAATCTTCACACTGAAACTGTACGCAATTTATCTGGTCATGATAAGTTTTGGGCAATTAAAGACTCAAGTGGCACCATTGATACTCTTATTGAATACAAAAAAGTTGCTCCAAATATTGAGGTATTTTGCGGAGATGATGAAATGATGCCTGCTATGGCTGCTGCTGGAGCTGTTGGTTTAGTTTCTGTTGCATCTAATCTTTGGCCACATGAGGTGCATAAATATGCTAAAAAATGCCTAAGCAGTGAAAGTCCAGCAACAAGTGCTTGGCTCAAAGCTTGTAAGGCTCTATTTACTGCCAGCAATCCAATACCTACTAAAGCACTACTGCATGATATTGGGCTTATAGAGCATAAAACTGTTCGGATACCACTCAGTGCACAAGACTTGCCTTCTCTTGATGAACTGAGAGAAGCAAACCAAATAATTTTAAATTGTAGTAATGGAGGGCTTTAATGAAAAATTGATACTTTTATTAGTATAAATTATTATGCTTTATGTAATATATGGTATATAATATATTTTGAGGGGTTAGGGGGTAGATATGGGTACTGAACGTCCAAGACAATTGGTTCAAACTTCTTTTGAGTCAGACGTAAAACCATTCTTTGGTAATAAATCACCAACAGAATTGTGTAAGGAATTAGATGATGCTGTCTGGAGTTTAAATAGCACTATAGGCAAGCCTTATGTTGATAGCTTTGATTATAGTGGCGTTGGAAACTTAGAAAGGTTCTTAGCAGAAAATAAAGATGACCCAAACCTAAAGTTTGTTCTTAATTTAAAAAGAGGAGAATCTGCATCAACAGTATTACATTATGTTGCAGATTGGAATGCAGAAGCAGTTGATTTACTTTTGAAAGCTGGAGCTGATCCTAATATACGAGATGGAAATGGAAAATCAGCTATAGAGTGCGTTATCGATTCTGCCTATAGAGATTACACTAATATTAAAGATTATGTGTATATTATAGAACTCTTAGTGAATGCAGGCGCTGATCCAAATGCACGTGGTCAAAATGGAAAATCAGCTATAGAGTGTGTAATTGATTCTGCTCACGAAGATTGGGCTAATATTTATTATTACCCGTATATTATAGAATCCTTAATAAAAGCAGGAGCCGATCCAAATGCACAAAGCTTCGGTAAAACAGTATTAGAACTTGTTATTGATGCTACAGACTATTCTAATAAAGATCAATGTATCAAAGTTGCTAAACTTCTTATTAAGAAAGGAGCAGATGTAAATTTAAGGGATGAGCTTTTTGGGAGAACATTATTACATCATGCTGCAGCTAATGGTCGAGAAAATATTGTTGAGTTATTACTACAGTCAACGGAGGATAAACAGCGAACTCAACTTCTTAATGTACAAGATGATAATGGCAATACACCGTTGCATTGTGCTGTGGAAAATGCTGGATATAGCAATGTAGTGGAATTGTTACTGGCACACGGAGCTGATTATAAAATTGTAAATAAAAGATCTCTACTATCTCACATTAAAGGAGAAGATACTCCGTTACATGTTGCTAGTCAGAAAAGCGACAGGCGTAATATAGAGCCTTTTTTTGGAAAGGTAGATATTAATGTTAAAAATGGAGATGGTGCCACACCATTATTAATAGCCTCAAGGTTTGGATCTCCTCTAATAATAGAAAGTTTTTTAAAGAATGGTGCAGATGCTCATGCTAAGGATAAACATGACAATACCGCATTGCACTATGCTGCTAATCATGAGCATACTGATGATGAGGAAAAGTGTAATCAACTTTTCGATGAATCAAATAAATATCGTCCTGAATATGATAACGAGGTTGAAGATAATGCAAAAATTATTCAAAGCCTTATACAAAGCATTACAGAAAAAATTATTCAAAGCCTTATAAAAGAAGGTGTAAATGTTGATGATGAAATAAAAAAAGATGTAATTAATGATGTAATTAATGATAAAAACGAATATGGGCATACACCGCTGTTTTTTGCCGTTGAACATGGAAAATACAGTAATATAAAACTGTTCTTGGAAAATGGAGCAGATGTAAATATAGCAGATGAAAATGGCTTTACAGTATTTCATTTTGCAATCAGGCAGAAAGAACTTCATGCGCTAAAAACTCTTTTACCTAAAATCATAGCAGAAGATAAGTATGGCAGCTCACAGGAACTTATCAATGTAGAAGAGGCTAAAAAACTTCTCAGCGTTACAGATAATGAAGGTAATACACTTTTACATCATGCAATAAAGTGGGGTTGTCGTAAAGAAATTTTGGATCTTCTTGTAGAATATGGAGTGAATATTAATCAAAAGAATAACCATGGCATAGCCCCAATTCATATTGCAGCTAAATATGGAAATTTGAGCCAAATAAAATTCTTTATCGAGAAAAAAGCAGATCTCAATGTTCAGTGTGATATCATTTCAAGTTCAGTAATTGGTAATATAGGAAGAGAAAATGAGCTTTCTTGTGATGCTGATTATATTAACATTCAGGATAATACTGTAAACGTAAATAACACTGAACACACAAATGCAACTCCTCTTTCAATCCTAACAGAAGATAGTAATAGCAGTAATGTAAGTAGATTTTTATCGGCAAAACCAAGTATTGAAGATAGTAGAAATTGGTTACCGCTCCATATTGCAATTAAGCGCGCATCTGATGAAGGCTGCACAGAAGAAGACAGAAAGGAAAGGTTTGAAATTGTGCGGAGCTTGGCATCTGTTTCTCATGTTGAATCTTTAATGTCTCAAGGCATTGATAAAAGATCTGAAATTTGGAAAGATCAGTTTTTTAAGGAGATAAAAAATTCTCTAACTGATGCTTTGGAAGTAACAGATAATGAGAAAGTTCAAAAAGAGGTTGCAAAGGCTTTTCTTGATCTTTTGTTGCAAGTTACACAAAATCAAGAAGAGATCAATAGAATACTAGAAGATGCAATAGAACCTAGAAATGGTGGAAAATCACCTAGTGCTCCAGTAAGCGAAGAAGCGTGTGCTCCTGTATTTGATGAGGATTTTTATGACTTAATAGGTTCTCGCGTTAAAGAACCTACTCTTTATCAAGATCTAGCTGATGACTATATGGATGCATGGGATCTTCAAGGTGATCACGATGAGTTAGAATATCGAAATCAAAAGAGAGTAACAAGAGAAGAAATTGAAAATGAATTGGATAAAATCTATACAACCACTACAAATGAAAGGGCTGAAAGATTGAATATTACAGAGTCTGGATGGGGACAAGCATGTGATGTTCAAGAAGCGAGTTGTGCTAAAGCTTGGGGTAGTATTTCACGAAAAGGTATAAACTTGCAAATTAATCCAGATAATGCCAATTTTGAATATAGTGAAAGTGATAAAGCTAAAAGTGTTGACACAAAAAGTGATGAAGAGCCTATAACCAATACTAATCAGAAAGCACCTAACACTAGATTTTCAGACGTTTCTACACAAAAAGTACGTGTAGAAGAAAGAAGCCATCTTGAACAAACTAAGCTAATAAAGCGTGAGGAATTAAAGCTAAATAAATTTTTATATCTAGTATCCAAAGCTCAGAATATGCTTGAGCTATATAAAATTGTTGATGAAGCTTTGAAAGCTGGAGTCAGAATAAATTATGCTCAAGGTAATAAAGATACATTTGCAAATGTAGTGCTATTTAAGGCATGTCAGTTAAAGCTAGATCCAAAAATTGCAAGCAGCATAGTTTGCAAATTAGTGTCGAAAGGAGGAGTTTCTGGTGAAGGTTATAACAAAATAAATGACGAGTTGAAGAAATCAGAAATTTTTGAAGAGCATGAAGTTAATCTGCAAAAAGCTAACAAAGAGTTTTGTAAGCGTATTAATGAGTTTCAGAGAGTTATTGGAAGCGCAATAAGCCAAGGTAAATTAAATAAGCTAAACATAGACCACACTACTTTCTATCTGGAGTATTCAGAAGATAGTGTAGTTGATGTTACTGAAGTTATAGATGGAGCAAAAAGCTTAGGAGAGTCTAGTGGTGGTATAGTAAAAATTGGTGAAAATGAAGTAGAGATCGAAGTAAACGATGGCATAAAAAACTACGCTAATTTTTCAGGCAATGGATGTGTTATATTAACACTTATGGGATTAGAGGTCACATTATATCATGATGTGCATAATAAAGATAGGGTAATTGTAGAAGTCAGTGATAATGATAGAAAGAAACTCGATGAATTAAGTGACGAAGAAAAGAAAAAAGTATGGGGGAAATACCAGCTCGGAAGGATGCCTCTTGGTGATGCTATTAAAAAAGGGTATTTTGAAAGATCTTGTTCTAGCAAACTTCAAGCTTCTGAAATAATTAATCTATCTGAAAATGTTATGGACAAAGCAAGTGAAATAGTAAAAAATTTAGACTCCAGCGATATAACAGCGCATTCTTTGGTGAATTCTTTAGTAAGTGGTGTGCAGCTTTCAAAGCCATGTAGAGCGAACAGCCAGCGCGGTTAAAGTGAAAATAGAAGGCTTTTTAGTTCCTTAAGGAATATATAGCTGAAATACCCGACGTCATACCGCGAATGAATCCACAACTGTACGAACATCCCGTAAAGCGATAGGTCTTGTGTTAAGTATCAACTATTGGTATCATCCGAATGCTCCGCATCGTGTCATCCCAGTGCGTGACACTGGGATCTAAATTTTATGAAAAATTATTATATTTATATACTTGCAAGTAGACACGGCTCTGTATATAGGCATTACGTCGAATTTAATTAAACGAGTTTGGGAGCATAAGAACAAGGTTGTTTCTGGTTTTACGTCGAAATACAATGTGCAAAAATTAGTTTATTTTGAAGAATTTCAAGACATAGATTCAGCTCTTAATAGAGAAAAACTTTTAAAAAGTTGGAAAAGGGAATGGAAAATCGATTTAGTTGCAAGGAAAAACCCAAATTGGTATGATTTATATTATGAGATTACTCAGTGAGATCCCAGTGTCACGCACTGGGATGACAGGAGGAGTGCTAATGAAATGACACCAAAGGTTGATGTTTTTGGTTTACTTTCTCGCTAAATTAGACGTTCGTACAGCTGTGGATTTATTCGCGGTATCTCGTCTTGGGCTTATACCTTACTACTTACTCTTTGCCATGCACTTGAGTATGTACAAGGCTTTGCCTGTAATAAACTACACACATAATTGACAAAATTAAGCAGAGCGAGAACCAAGTTATTGCATACTCCAAATGCTTCAATGGCTCTATAACTAATTTACCACTGAAATCATCCTGCCATAATATGCACTTCTCTAGTCTAATGCTGAGTTCGTTAGAAATTTCTTCTGTATTCAAGGTAAACCACATATTGGATGAAGTATCGTTTTTGATAAACCAATTTTTGCTTTTATTGCTATCACAATATAAAGTTCCACCTGCAATTACTTTTTCAACCTTTGTTGCTCTTTCTTTTTTTGTGGTGACTGTACCTTTATTGACTAGCATGTAATTTCCAGAAGAAAGCAGCATAGGGGAAAGCACATGATACCCTCGTTGCCCAGCAAAAACATATAGTTCTATGTTACTCAGCATTCCATCAATTTTAACGTGCCTATAATTGAATTCTTCAAGATCATTATCACGTGAAAGATGCACAATTGGAAGACTCATGCTTTTGATAATATTATTCTTCCAATTCAGCCTAGACAATTGCCATAACCCCAATAAAAAAAGGAGTAAGCAAGGTATAATAAAAATAAAGATTATTTTTTTTAACACTCTATATTTGTGTTCTTAAATAATTTTCAACACCCATTAGCCCAATAATATCAATCTGTTTCTCGATCCAATGGAAATGCTCTTCCTCATTTTTGAGTAGCTCTTCAAGTAACATCACACTTACAAAATCCTTTTCTTTTTCAGCAACAGAGATTGCCTCTCTTATACTTTCTATACCTTTTTTCTCTAATTTCAAATTAGCTGCTAGAACATCTTTTATGGTATCTTTTGTGAATTTTCCATCATACTTTGATACTTCATTTGTGTCTTGAAAATTTGGCACGCCTTTGAGCAATAAAATCCTTTCCGCCAATTTATTTGCATGCTCGAGCTCTTCAGTGAGTTCATTTTTCATCTTCTCTGCAAACCTATCAATTCCATTGTTTTTAAAAATCGAAAAATGTAAAAGATACTGACGCACAGAGGTCAATTCATTTGTCAACAATTTATTTAAATGCTTTACTATCTCTTCACTCATAATCTTCCTTTAGTTTAACCTATTAATATAATCTATATGACAATGATGATTATAGCAATTCATTTAATTGCTCCTTTTACAACAACTGTATCAAACAGCATATCATGAAACGTCTGTTTCTTTATAGATAAACAAGCAACTAGATACCAACAAATAGTGAGAAGCATTATAGATGCCTTTAATATACTTAAAACATTTACTAATACGTCTTCCTCTTGAAAAAATTCAATAATGACAATTATTATGTTACTGAGTAGAGGGAGAAAAAACTGAGAAATGCTCCTATCAAACGCTAACCCCAAGTCTATTTTGGAGTTGTCTACGTTAACTGTGTATATATTCATCAACTGTTGACCAGGAGTTGCTTGAGCCTTTGATGATATAAAGTGAGTGAAGTAACTACAATTGAGGCATATATATAATAGATGGAAAATTAATGGAAAATCTTTCAGCAATATTACAATTAATAGTGTTGGAATTAATAAAATTGCTGCATCTATTAAATATGCAAAAAAACGTCTTTGTATAGTAGCAATCTCTGCAGCAGCGGTCATATCACCTATCTTCTAAATACTTTATTATAAAATCTGTAAGTTTATCAAAATGTTGAAAACATAACAAATCTTCATAACCATTTATCGATTGACCATATATAATCGGTAAGCAATTAGCACTTTGTGCACAAAAAATGTCTGTTATGCTATCGCCAACAAAAAACACATTCTCTTTATTTATTGGTAACGTGCTTTCTTCTAAGGCAAATAATAGCGGTGTCGCAGATGGTTTATCTTCTGCTGTATCACCTGATCCAACTACTCTATCAAAGTATGAATCTAACTTAAAGTAGGCAACTTCTTCACGTAAATTAGTATTTTTCTTATTACTTACTATTGCTAGATAAACATTGCGGCTTTTCAGTGCTTGCAACATTTCCTCTACCTGTGGATTCAGAGTAATATTTTGCAGGAGCGCCTTATCTAAATATTGTTGATATATCTGATTTGCTTTTTTCCACTGATCGCCAAATAAACTCACCATATAGCTCTTTCTTGATTCATGAGAATTTCTATCCGCACTTTTATTGCTATATCCCATCAAATTTATAGTATGCTTGATAGCGTTGAAAATGTTATCTTGAGTGTCAACTAAGGTGTTATCCCAGTCAAATACTACTGCTAATTTGTTAGTGTTCATATTTATATTGTTATATATTTCAAGTTAATAAGTAAATAGCATTTTAATAAAAAAAATGTGAATATAGCTTAAATACTGCACTTTTAATTTGTTGTATAACTCAAATTATTTAGGTATAGCTACGACTCAGGGAAAATTTTTTGTTGTCATTTCACCACGTTACATCAAAATCCAGGAATTTTCTTTTAAGAATTGCTTGCACTAGGTACACCGAAATAAATCCGCATAAGGATAAAAATCTGTGGTAATTTATAATTTTGAAAGAACTTTAATTCCTAAATCTAAGATTTATTGAATAATACGTGGACCATCATTGCCGTCCCGTGCTGCCTTTTTGTCCTCTACCATCTGTTGCCATTGAGTAGATTGAGCTTGCCCAGGTCGCTCTATTAATACTTCCTCAAGCGAAGCACTAGACTTTCCACTTTTCTCAGCTCCTTTTGTAAGTGGAGAGTGCACAATCTCACTAATACCGTTACTGATTTTTTCACCCAATTCCTCCTCTTTCTTCTTAGCTTCTTCTTCTTCGCGCTTAGCTGCTAACTCAGCAGATTTTCCCACTATATCTTGCTCGTGACATGAAAAACACTGATCTTCTTCGGAACCAGGATTGTATACAGTACCTTTTTTATCGTTTGAGACAAGATTTTTTGCTTCCTTATACTCAGCACTAACAAAAGCAATAACAGCAATTGATATCACTACAATATGAGGGATGGTAAAAAGACCAAACACTCCTATTGGACCGCTTAATAGCAGCGCAAGAGCAAAAAACAGAATTGGAAGAAAAGATTTACGTAAGAATCGTTTCGTCATCCCTTCATTAGTCAGTGCAGGCTTATCATCATCTTCTTCTTTTTTACCTTTACCAAAAACCTTACCCAAAATTGGTATTTTTTCTAATAATCCATCTTTAATGGACTGCCAAAAATTTTTAGTATCTATTTTTATTCCAAATGGCTTGCCAACAAGCTTTTTGAGTGAATCTACAGTTTCTGTACCACGTATATCATCTATACACTCATTTACTATTTCTCGTATTTTAACTTCGTTTAAACTCTTTTCACCAGCTAAGTTTTCTGCTCTGATCTTTTTATATACTGAAAGTAAAAACTGAGGAAAATTTTCCTCACTGAGCTCTTTTATCTTTTTATGATCAACATTATTGAATATAGTTTCATGGTTTGTTAACATGAAAACTAAATGTTCCTTCTGACCTTGTGGAAGCTTATCCCAATCCCTATACGTTTCTAGCCAACGCAAAAAACTACCATATGCTACCCTGCGTCCTTCAAGGATTTCCTTGTTTTTACCAGTTGCCTGAACAGGACTCTCCAAAAATGTAGGATCTTTTGTTCGTGGCGTTGATATAGCTGTCATAACATAACCATTTGCGTTTACTATGCTTTAATTCTAACATACTTTCCATACTAATTCAAATAATTTATGCTCTTGAAGCCTATACACGATCTAAAAGATATGGCATGCCGCCGAAATGGCTTCCAACATGGTGCAAATGCTACTAGGAAGGGGAGTATAGCTGATTCAGATGCTTATGAAAAAGATTAATAAAACATTAAACCACGTATCAATTCGAAAGCTGATGTTATCCTAAATTCGCTATAATCCAAACTCTTCGTTAATCTTATCAACTATATCTTGTGGTGGATCTTCTCCCCACCCTGAATATAAAATCTCTCCATAATCTGCAACATCCATAGAGCCAGTTCTGCTTTTTGCAAGAAACATTTCTCTTTTTTCTTTATCAACTAGTACATAATGCCACGCCGATTTTCCACGATCTTTCCCACGCACTAAATATATGAGATCTGATCTGCTTTTCCTTGTTCTTTTAGCAAAAGACCCTTCCCCATCATCAGTTTCCTCCTCCTTCTTTGTGCGTTTTACACTTGCAGTGTCAGAAAAAGGCTCTGGTGGAGCAGGCTTTTGACCTGCCAATTCAGAAATCTTGCCTTTTGCTCCCAGTGCCTGCTCTTTGGTGTTCCCAGATGAATACTTGCTGGCAAATCCTCCACCTGAAGTACTACCAGAACTTTCATCATCAGAAGTTTTTCTTGTAAAACGTTTAGTAAACGAATTATCGTCTTCTTTTTCTGCCATAAAAATCTCCAAATTTTAGATTATAGAATCTAAACTTTCATTATACTGTATCATATGTTAATTAAATTAATATAAATGAGAAACAATATAGTAATTATTACAGGAATTACGGCTTCAGGTAAATCAGAATTATGCAACAACCTGATAAAAAAATATAATAGCATTACTGTAATCAATTGTGATTCAAAGCAATTATATAAAGAAATTCCCATAATAACTGCTCAACCGCAAAAGCAAGAAGGATTTTATAAACTGTATGGCTACGTTTCAGCAAAAGAAAATTATTCTGTGGGTCTGTGGTTAGAGGATTTAAAGAAAGAAGTCAATAATGCACTTGAAAGCTCGCAAATACCCATTATTACAGGAGGAAGTGGGCTCTACATTAGCAGTTTAATCAAAGGCTTATCTTCAATACCACAAATAAGCCAGGAAGTAAGAAAAAATGTCAGTGAACTGAGTGAAAAATTAAGCAAAGAGAAATTCTACGAATTAGTGCTAAGCAAAGACCCAAAAATTCAAGGTAAAATACTCATGAATGACTCACATCGCCTTTCAAGAGCGCTTGAAGTTATTACTGAAACTGAAAAGTCAATTTTTGCATGGCAAGAAAATAGACAGCCTCCTTTGTTCAATAATTATAAGATATACACTATCTTACCTGAACGAGAATATGTATATCAAAAAATAAACTCCCGCTTTATAGAAATGATTGAGAATGGAGCAATTGATGAAGTAAAAGAGTTGATCAGTATGAATCTGAATCCACACCTACCAGCTATGAAAGCACATGGAGTGCCAGAAATTATAAGGTATTTAAACGGTGAAATTACTCTGAAAGAAGCAATACAAATTGCACAGATCAATACAAGGCACTATGCGAAACGTCAATACACCTGGTTTAAGAATCAATTTCCGAACTCTGAAATAATTGACTGTACAACAGAGTTCGAAATGTTTTAATTACTATTGGACGCGTATATGTGCGCCAACTTGAGTAGGTAGTTGCATACTTTCGAAATGTTCATTTACCTTTAGTGAATCACCTAAATTATGTTTTATTTTTGTCTTGAAATTAAATCCTAGCTTTTCACAGCATTTCTGGAAACATTCTTTAATAATGTCAAACACACTCTTATCACCAACTTTATAATCTTTCAACTCTCGAGGAACAGTAAGCGACAGCTCACCATCTTTATATGTTACACCATCTTTACCATTTTGAGACTCAAGTGTAAAGTCTAGTGAAAATGACGCATCACATATTGTTTTGGAATTCTCTCCGGTATAATTGATAGGCATTTTTGGAATTTTACACTCAACTTTCACAGAATTCGAATTTCTGCAGTTAATATATACATCTCTACTAACACTATTGTCATTAACATCCATAAGTAACTCGTGTTCACTAAAAAGCTTTACCATAAGTGGTGCGTACACAAATTCATAACCCGCTTGATTACAATTGGTGATTAGCTCTTTTAAAATGGCATCACTTGGGACTTCTGCTCCAGCATATTTGAATATTTCCTTAAAAACTTCTTTTGCAAGTGAACGGTAATCCTTGTTTTTATCTTTTTCTGTTGGTAATAGATCAATGTGCTTTTGGCCAATATTATAAAATCTTTCAAACTCTTCCTTATATGAGCCAGTTTTTTGCTCAGCAGTAGTTTTTGGATTTTTGCAATGATCCTTCCACAACTCAGCCAATGCATCCTTTGCAAACTCTTCCTCAAGATCTTTGAGCACTGAAGCAACAAAAGCTTGACCAAAATCTGTATCTATTTCTCTTGTTTCTTTTTCGTTAAATATATCATTATATCTGACCTCAGTAGCATGTATAGCGCCACTATTAAAAAGTTTGCTTTCCCTATGCTTAGCTCCTTGCTTCAATGCAATAATAAAATTATTATCTATTTCTTTTCCATTAATAATAAAATTCATCCTACCAAGATCAAGATACATCTGTTTACCAGAATGTGCTGATTTATTGCCTGGATCTGCTCTTAATTTACCAAAATCTAATTCTTTAGCTGTAGCCTCCAATGTAACTACTGGACTGGCGTTATTTCCATTTACCTCAACTTTAGTAGCTATTGGACTAGTGTTGTTTACCTCTGTCATAATTCATACCTTACTATAAAATACTATAAATTATACCCTATGAATTATTAATAATTTGATAACAATGCCTATTATAGACACTATGACATGGATAAATCTCTTGTGAAAAACGCTTTACTTAAAACAAGGTATAGATATCATCTAGAATATATTTTTGGGCTTTATAATGTCAGAGATTGCAGATTTAGATATAAAAATTGAGAAGCAAAATCCTGTGCATGAACAATTGCATTTTAGTGTAAGCCGCACAAGTCTTTTGAATACGCTTTCCAGAGTAAGTGGTGTAGTTGAAAGGCGTAACGCAATAGACGTTTTGGCATGCATAAATATCAAAGCACAAGGTGGTAACATAAAACTAATGGCTACAGACCTTGATATTTCAATATTTGCTTCGCTTCCTGCAAATATATTTACAGAAGGAGAAGTGAAAATCTCAGCACATACTTTGCACGACATAGTAAAAAAATTACCTGCTGATTCGGATGTCAATTTTGAAGTGAATAATCAAGGAAAGTTGTTAATGTCTTGTGGAAATGCAAACTTTTCTTTACCGAACGTGATTTCAGACAAATTTCCTGCACTAGAGGAAGATGATTACAAATATGATTTCACTCTACTAAATACGGACCTGATAGATCTATTAACCAAGACGAAATTTGCTGTGTCGCTAGATGATACTAGGTACAATTTAAATGGAATATACATGCATACAGATGAGGAGTTTCTCTGCTGTGTTGCAACTGATGGTCATCGTTTATCATGCATAAAGAAAGGCAAGCCTAGCAATGTAAGTGATGAATTTGGTGTGATAATTCCACGCAAAACTGTTATGGAATTATTGAAAATATTAGATGAGTCCGATAAAATTAATATAAAACTTTCAGAAAGAAAAATTAAGTTTACGTGTGGGGAGTATGTTTTAATATCAAAATTGATAGATGGAACTTTTCCAGATTATAAAGCAGTCATTCCAGCACTTCAAGGCAAATATATGATTATTGAAAGCAAAAAACTTTCAGATGTTATTGATCGAGTTTCCGTTGTTGTATCTGATAAAGTAAAATCCATTAAATTTTCGTTGCAAGAAAACAAGTTAACTTTACATTCAAATTCTGAGGAGTGCAGCAATGCAACTGAATCTATAGAAGTGGATTATAATGATACCCCTATAGAAATAGGGTTTAATTCCCGTTATTTGCTCGATGCTCTTTCTTGCATAAAAAATGAATGTAAATTTAGCTTGATTGATGGTAATGGCGCTACAGTAATAACTGACGAGAGTGATCCGGATGCACTCTATATAGTAATGCCAATGAGGACTTAAAACATGAGACTTCTTGTATCACTGTTATTTGAGTAAAAAATTAGCATCTTGGTTCGGTGTCATTCCAGCGCTTTTTCCTGTCATCCCAGTGCGTGACACTTGTATCTTTATGATGTGAGGCATTAGAGCTAAAATACCACGCAGGAAGGGTGAAGCCGACTTGACACTAACGCCAATAAGGCCGAATTCCAGATTTTGCTCCCCTCCCATAGAGTTAAAAGACTGAACAGTATCTTTGGAATTATATCCCGTATTACAAGGTTAGTCTAAACTCTCAGTTTATTTATAGTCTTGGAGGTAATTTTATGCAAGTAAATGCTATTTTGGGTGTGGATATTTCAAAAAAGAAATTTGATGTTTGTTTGCTGATGGACAATAAAAAACGACACAAAGTCTTTCAAAATAATCAGGATGGCTTTGCAAAGCTTGTGGTTTGGTGCAATGGCCATGGAGCAAATCTTATTCATCTGTGTCTTGAGGCAACTAGCTGGTATGGGGAAGATTTGGCTACTTTTATGCACGATTTAGGGCATAATGTTAGTATAGTAAACCCGGCTCAAATCAAGGCTTTTGGCAAAAGTGAGCTGCTCAGAAATAAAACAGATAAATCAGATGCAGCTATGATAGCTAGATTTTGTATTGCGAATAAACCTGCTCTTTGGAAACCAATTGCACCTGAAATGAGGCATTTAAGAGATCTTTACCGTTGCCTGCAATCGCTAAAAGATGATATGTTGCAGCAGACAAATCGCTTGGAAAATGAAAATATGCATTCCAGCTGCAAAGAAGCTATATCTAAGGTAATTTTGGCAATAGAGGAGCAAATTATTGTTCTCGAAACAGAAATTAATGAGCATATAAATCACTATCCACATCTAAAAAATATGGTAGAAAACCTCAAGACTATAAAAGGTATAGGACATCTTACTGCTGTTGCTGTTATTGCAGAAATGCCAGCGGTTGATAATTTTGACAATGCTAAGCAATTTACAGCTTTTGCTGGTCTAAATCCAGGACATTATGAATCTGGATCGTCTGTAAGTAAGAGAAGTTGCATATGTAAAATAGGATCTGAGCGCGTCCGAAAAGCCCTTTATATGACAGCTATAGTAGTCAAAAACCATAATAATCATTTTCAAAAATTTTGTCAGCGTCTAGCAAGTAAAGGTAAATGCCCAAAAGTCATAGTCCTTGCGTTAATGAGAAAATTAATGCATGTCTTTTTTGGTATTCTTAAAAACAATCAACCATTTAATTGTAATTTAGTTGGATAATTTGTTTGACATCAAAGACAGTATCTGGGATCTAGCGAACTTTGTTGGCTTTGTTGCATAGCAATTAGAAAATGTAATAGTTAACGACTGATTTTATTGTAAAATGGTTATAATTAAGGGCTTTGTTGCATCGCTCAAAAATACTACACGTTTTTCTCATTCCAGCGCGTGACGCTGGAATCCATTTACGTATTTTCAATGTTAACAACGTATTATATGCAACCTTTGCTTGCTGGATCCAAGTGTCAATGCACTTGGATGACAAAAAAAGGGGAAGTTTTATTAATAACTTCAAATCTTTCTGTAGCTATGCAACAAAGCCGGATGACAAGAGGAGGACTACTTGATACACCAGTAGTTAATACTAAACATCAATCCTATCGCTTTATGGGATATTCAAGCACTGCAATGACAGATAGCTTCTCAGTAATCTATTCTTACCAAATATAGGCCAAACGGTGGCGCAGTAACTCCAGCAGCGCTTCTTTCACACTGATTTAATATTCTTAGCATTTCTTGTGGGTCAGTTTTATTTTTTCCAAATTCAACCAAAGTACCTACAATAATTCTTACTTGATTGTGTAAAAAAGAAAGTGCGGATATTTTAATATATATATGACTACCATTTTGTATAATATCGATATCATCAATTGTTCTGATTGGATTTGCAGCTTGACAATCTTTTGAGCGAAAACTTGAAAGATTATGATTTCCAAGCAAATATTTAGCAGCCGCGCGCATAATATCCACATCAAGTGGGTTAAATACTTGCCACACATACCCAGCTTCCAGGGCTGCAGGAGCATAACGGTTAACTATTCTGTATTCATAGTGTCTCTTTTTTGCTGAAAACCGTGCATGAAACCTATCATTCACAACTTCTGCACCTAGTATAACTATCGGAATTGATTTTAAATGATAATTTATTGCATTTCTTACTCTATAAAGCTCAAATTCCTTTTGCATATCAAAATGAGCAACTTGCTCTAAGGCATGAACCCCTGCATCAGTCCTTCCACCGCAATGTAAAGCAACTTTCTGGCCACTAAAGTTAAATATAGCATTTTCTACTGTTTCTTGTATTGAATTTGCAGAATGTTGCTGCTTCTGCCAACCAGAAAAATTACTGCCATTATATTCTATTGTTATTTTATATCGCACTGTTACTTAAGAAGTGCCTACCAATTTCTTTGAAAAAACTCTTTAAAAATTTTATGATATAACTTATAGTAATAAATATAATTCATTGGTACATAATGCGCAAGAAATTAATTTGGTATTGGTTTTTTGTAGAGTTAATTAAAGGCTTTGCTATTACACTCAAATATATGTTTAAGCCGAAGGTTACTTTAAGGTATCCTATGGAAAAAGGTCCTTTGAGTCCAAGGTTTCGTGGTGAACATGCACTTCGTAGATATCCAAATGGCGAAGAGCGGTGTATCGCTTGTAAATTATGTGAAGTTATTTGTCCTGCTCAAGCAATTGTGATTGAAGCAGAAGAAAGAGAGGATGGTAGCCGTCGCACCACGCGTTATGATATTGATATGACAAAGTGTATATACTGCGGACTTTGCCAGGAGGCATGTCCAGTTGATGCAATTGTAGAGGGACCTAATTTTGAATTTGCTACAGAAACAAGAGAAGAATTAATGTATAATAAAGAAAAGCTTTTGCGTAATGGTGATATTTGGGAAGATGCAATTGCACTCAGATTAAAAAAAAATAAACCATACTACTGATGTTAAAAATTTATAGCTTTCAAATCATTCTACCGTCATTCCAGTCTTCCTTCTCTTGTCATCCAAGTAGCCATCCCCTTGTCATCCCAGTGCGTGATACTGGGATCTATCTTGTTCTCATTATGGAAGTTATTTTAACATATGTTCCTAGAATCTCTGTTTCAGTAACCATATGGTGTCATCCCAGTGCCCAGACACTGGAATCCAGGTATAAAAATATTTGCAAATTGTGCAATGGACAACAGATTTTAGGAGCATATAACGTCCACTGTGAAAATAAGATAGATCCCAGTGTCACGCACTGGGATGACAAGGGAGAAGGTTACTTGGATGACAACCATAGAGTTACTCAAATGACACCAATGTTGGCTTCCATTGATTATCTAAAAGGATCGATAAATGATTAAAATTGCTTTCACATCTGAAAAAATGATAGAGAAATATGACAATAAAGTCACTGGCTTTGACATATTGCACAATGATATTCTAAAAGAAGCAATTGCACTCAAAGTAAACGGTGAGTTATATGATCTTGCGCGCGCAATTGAATTCGATGCTGAGGTAGAGGTTATACGAGTCAGTGATGAGCTAGGCTTAGATATAATAAGACATGATGCTGCTCACATTATGGCGCAAGCAGTCAAAGAGCTTTTTCCTGGTGTTCAGGTTACCATTGGACCAACAATTCAGGATGGATTTTACTATGATTTTGCTACGGATCGTGCCTTTACTCCGGATGACCTGACTGCAATAGAAAAAAAAATGAAAGAGATCATAAAAAGCAATCACAAGTTCATTCGAGAAGTTTGGACCCGTAAGCAGGCAATTGATTTTTTCAGTAGTATAGGTGAAAAATATAAGGTTGAAATTATTTCCTCTATACCAGAGGATCAAAACTTAACTGTCTATAAGCAAGGTGATTTTATTGACTTGTGTCGTGGTCCGCATTCACCGTCAACAGGTAGAGTGAAAGCATTTAAGTTGATGAAAATAGCAGGTGCATATTGGCGTGGCGACTCAAGTAAGCAAATGTTGCAGCGCATATATGGCACGGCATGGAGAAATAAGGATGAGTTGAACACTTATGTAACACGCTTAGAGGAAGCAGAAAAACGTGATCATCGGAAAATCGCTAAAGATATGGATTTATTTCACATCCAAGATGAAGCAGTAGGGCAAATTTTTTGGCATGAACAAGGATATACCTTATATAACGTTCTTGAGTCTTATATAAGAAAGAAATTGATAAATAATGGCTATTTTGAAGTAAAAACTCCTATTTTGGTAAGTAAAGAACTGTGGGAAAAGTCAGGGCACTGGGACAAATTTCGTGAAAATATGTTCGTTGTTGACGAGTCTGAAAATAAAAAGTTAGCAATAAAGCCTATGAATTGCCCTTGTCATGTGCAGATTTTTAACTCTCACACCAGGAGTTATCGTGATTTACCAATACGTATGGCAGAGTTTGGCACATGTCATAGAAATGAAAGTTCAGGTTCATTACATGGGCTTATGCGAGTTCGTGGTTTTACGCAGGATGATGCTCACATCTTCTGCACAGAGGAACAAATTAATTCTGAAACTGTAAAATTTTGTGACCTTTTGAAAGAAGTATATACAGAGCTTGGATTTAATGAAGTCTCAGTAAAATTTTCAGATCGTCCAGACGTCAGAGCTGGAACAGATGAAGTGTGGGATAGGGCTGAAAAAGCATTGCTTGAAGCTGTTAAAGAGGCAGGACTGAGCTATGAACTGAATCCAGGTGAAGGCGCGTTTTATGGTCCTAAGTTAGAATTTGTCCTAAAGGATGCAATAGGAAGAAGCTGGCAGTGTGGAACATTGCAGGTTGATTTTATTTTACCGGAACGGCTCGGAGCTTTTTATATAGGAGCAGATGGGCAAAAGCACCACCCTGTTATGCTACATAGGGCAATTCTTGGAACTTTTGAACGTTTTATCGGTATCTTAATAGAAAATTACGCAGGAAAATTTCCACTTTGGCTTGCTCCTACGCAACTTGCTATACTTACCATTACCAATGAAGCTGATGAATATGCTATGGAAATTACTAATATTCTTAAAGAGCATGGTGTTAGAGTTAAGACTGATTTAACTAATGAAAAAATTAATTATAAGATACGCTTGCATAGTTCAAATAAGGTACCTATATTATGGGTTATAGGTAAAAATGAAGTTGCAGGTAAAACTGTGTCAGTCAGAAATTTAGGGTCGGAAAAACAAGAATCTTTTTCTCTTGAACAAGCTACCCAATTGCTATTAAAAAATATTAATTTAGGTTAAAGGAGTAGGAATTTGTCAGTTAAAAAAAATAACAAAAATAGAATTAATGAGTTCATCACGGCCAAGAAAGTCTTTTTAGTTGATCACAATGGTGAAAAGGTCGGGACTACATCGATAGAGCAAGCTTTAGAATCCGCACGAAGTATCGGTTTGGATTTGGTAGAAATTGCACCTGATTCAGATCCTCCAGTGTGTAAGATTTTGGATTATAGTAAACAAAAATATGATGCAAAGAAAAAAGCAAGTGAAGCAAAGAAGAAGCAAAAAACATTAACTACAAAAGAAGTTAAAATCGGTCCAAATATTGGTGATCATGACTATGGAACAAAATTGCGCCAAGCAAGGGATTTTCTTGAACATGGTCATAAAGTTAAGGTAACAATGAGGTTTAGAGGTAGGGAACTTATAAACACTGATGTTGGGTTGGAAAAATTAGAGCGACTCATTAGAGATACTGAAGATGTTGCAAAGGTAGAATTAGCACCTAAAAGAGAAGGGAATCAATATCTCTTAGCGCTGGCTGCTAAATAGATTTCTTAAATTAATGCATTGAGGATTGAGAACGCTTAATTAGAGTTCTTTCGAAACTCGCTTATGAGTTGCAAGTGCTAGGAGCACACGAAGCGGAAAACCGCAGTGTATTGAACATACATGAGGATTTGAGCACCGAAGCGACAACGCAATTTCCCACAGAAGTAGGGTTTCGAAAGAAGTCTAGTAAATTCAAAAAATTCCATGAGAATTAATTGATAGGAACAAGTTATGGGTAATAGAATTGATAATAACGAGTTAAAATATAGAAACTTTTATGTTTTAGGTGATAGCTTATCTGATACTGGTGGACTTCCTGAAATTTTAAGTCATTTATCCTTTGCTAGAAGCGTAAAATTTGATGAACCTTTTTACCAAGGTAGATCCTTCAGCAATGGTCCTATGGCTGTTGAATATGTAGCAAAACATTTAGGTTTTGAAGAGTTTCAATCTGGATGGAAGTTTTCTATGTTTTGTACAGAATACGAGCAAAAAGGACAAAATTATTCAGTTTCATATGCGGCAGCATCTGAAATTTCCAATCCTACTTATTCTTACTTCTTCAATAAATTTCGATTAGCAAATCAATTAAATGCATTAATTGAGCATCATCCAGATATAGGAGAAGAAGATTTATTTCTTATCATGATTGGTGGAAATGATGTTATGTTTGCTTCTACCTATGATAGTAGTAAAGCAGAAGAAATATTAGAACAAGCAGTGAGCGAAATATGCAACGCTCTTAAAACACTTAGCAAGCATGGTGTTCAACATGTCATTGTTGCAAACGCACCTAATATTGGGTTAATACCAGCTTTTAATAAAAACGAAAAGGCAAAAGAATTCGCAACGATGCTCACAAATGATTTTAATAAAAAACTGTCTGACAGCCTGGAAGATATTAAGAAGAAATGCACGAATCTCGACATAAAGAAATTTGATCTTGATTCTAAAATGAAAGACATGATTGATGAATATAAAGGTAAGGGCTTAAATTATGAAGATGCCTGCATATCAGACATTGCAGATGAAATTGGTGGGTTTGCAGAAACTGCAAAAATACTTTTTAAGCTAGTCTTTGAAGGAAAACTTGAGGCTCGTTACAATCATGGATGCAGCCAAGAAACACTGAAAGATCATTTATTTTTTGATTACTTTCATCCAACTGCAGAACCTCATCAGAAAATGGGAGATGAGTTATATGAGTTGATAAAAATTTAATCTTTACTTTGCTATGCTATATTGAACGGCCTAATATATCTATAGACATGCCGTGCGTAAATTTGTTATAATTATTACGGATCTGTTCTATTCGTTATGAGTTAAGTTAAATTTCCCGAGCGATAATTTCTAGAGAAGGGAATTGCCTCTGTTGGCTCCATTGGAGCTAGTATGCGATGCCCACCTTAACTTCAGGTCTCAGGAATCTACTAAGGCTGACGGTAGATACGGATCCTACTTTGATATGTATTAAATTCATGTTTCATCAATACAAAGAACAAGGCATTTTTCTCTGTTCGCCAGATGAAGCATTTCAAACTGTAATTGATGTTGAAAGATATCCTGATTTTGTTCCTTGGTGCAAAGCAGTGCATATAAAAGAAAAAATTGATAACAAAATGATTGTAGATCTTCTAGCTTCTTTTCAGGGGATTAAAGGAAGATATACATCAGAAGTGGATTCTGTTCATCCAAGCGAAACAAATGAAGGCTGGATAAAGGCTGTATCATCAAATGGAATATTCAAGCATTTATACAACGAATGGCAATTCATTCCAGTAGATGAAAACAAAACTATGGTAAAATTTTATATAGAGTTTAAATTTAAATCGAGCTCGTTTTCAATCCTGCTAAATTCAGTATATAAATATACCCAGAGTAGGATAATCGCTGCATTTAAAGACAGGGCTGAAAGGATCAACAAACAAAAGTTATCTTGACATTATTCGACTAAGTGCATAGTTTTTTAGTAAGTTAAGTATTTATATTATAATGATTTTTAGACTACTACTCTTATTAATTTTCATATGCGTTAATTCTTATGCAGTCGTTAAGCAAGATTTATCAGATAACCGCTACAATCAAAAAAAAATCAACGAAATAACGGCTAAAGAATTACTATCACCATTACCTGATGATAAATTATTAGGAGATCCTAAAGCGCCAATTCTAATGGTAGAATACGCTTCATTAACTTGTTATCATTGTTCTCTCTTTCACAAAGATGTTTTTCCTAAAATTAAAAAGAAATATATCGATACAGGTAAAATGTTATATATATTTCGGCATTTTCCTTTAGATTATCGAGCACTAAAAGCTGCAATGCTAAGTCATTGTTACGAGAAACAAGAAGATTACTTTAATTTCAACAAAGCTGTTTTTAATTCAATAGATTCATGGAATTATTCCAATTTAAGTGATTTAACTGTATTACAAAGAGTTGCTAGATTAAGCAATTTAAAGCAAGATGCGTTTAATCAATGCATAAACGATAAAAAAATAATGGACAAAGTTATAACTGATAAGTCACTTGCAATCAATAAGCTTGGCATAATGGCAACCCCAATATTTTTTATCAAGTCTAACGATGATAAATTGGTAGAGCATGATAAAGTTAAGCACGAAGGATATAAAAAGCTCTCATACTTCACTAATGTAATAGATGAACTATATAATGAAGCTACAGTAAAGTAATACCACTGTAGCTTATCAAACAAAATCTATGCTGAGCCGTCGTTTTTTGTTATAGTTTGTTGTTTTTTACGCTCGAACTCCCTTTTTTTACTATGCCAAGTATAGTAATACATAGCGATTTTGTTTTCTATTAAAACTATAGTTCCGTCATAAAACAAAACCATATCCATAGCTTTTTTTTGTGCATAATCGAGATATTCTCTGAATTTCTCACGATAAGCTGGATTGTGCAGCAACGCAATTCCTTCATCTTTGTTAGACTTTTTACTTAGTGTGTCAACTTCACTAGTGATATTATAAGACATATAACCCCCTCTAATTGATTATAAAAATAGGTACCTTAAAAAAAAGAGAATGCACATAAGCAATCCCCCATAATTGTAGAATAGCAATTCATTAACTACTGTACTACTTAACTATAATACGATATATAATAATTTTTGTCACTTAAAATTTTACGTTATAAAATAATAACTTAAAATAAATATTTTTATTATTTTAAACTATATTATGATATTTATAAATTTTATATGAAACAAACCTACTTAAATTTATAGTACAAAAGATAATGCGCAATAACTTTAATCAAAAATTATTATACATAAGAAATTTATTTTCCAAGGAATATAAAAAAATAGGAGAATATTGTATTTCTGAAAAAAAGCAACACATTCAAATCAGCCCTGAGGAAGCAAAGCTACTCAGCTTGTTTATAAAGATCAATAAAGTAAAAAATATTGTGGAGGTGGGCACTTTATATGGGTACTCATCGATTTGTATGGCAAAAGCTCTGCCTGATGATGGTCACGTATACACAATAGAAAATAATCCTGAGCATTCAGAAATAGCAAGAAAAAATTTTAGTGCTTTTAACTTGAATAATAAAATTACTTTAATAGAGGGTGATGCTCTTGAAAAGCTTAATGAGCTATCAATAAATGCACCATTTGATATGATGTTCATCGATGCTGAAAAAGGTGGCTATCCTAAATACTTAGATTGGGCAGAGTTATATGTAAAACAAGACGGGCTGATAGTAGCAGATAACACTTTACTGTTTAATACAGTGTTTTTGGAATCACCTACAGAGGAGGTATCAAAAAAATCATGGCACGCTATGAGAGAATTTAATAATAGATTATCAGATGAAAATAAATACCATTCCATTCTAATACCAACTGATGAAGGAATGACTGTTGCTCTAAAGCTAACATAAACTAGAAATCAAGTTCAATATAATGTTTAGGAGGAACCAAACCAGAAACTCTATCTGATAATATCTCGCGAAAACAAGGCCTTGATTTAACAATGGAATACCATTCTTTTATAATTTCGCTTTTTTCCCATGGGAAGCTATTCACGTAGTCCATTACAGAAATATGTGATGCTAAAGTAATATCAGCTAAAGTAAACTTATCTGTTGCAAGCCAAACATTTTCATTAATCAAGTGTTCAATATACTCTATATGGCAAGACAAATTATGTTGAGCAGCATGAAGAAATCTAGAATCGGGGCTGCGATTAATAATTACTTTTTCATTCATAATGTATTTAGTAACTTCATTATAAAATTTATTATCAAACCAATTGATTAAAGCACGCACCTTAGATTTAATGGTAACAGATGAGCCAAGCAACTTAACGTCGCTATAGTACATTTCTTCTAGGTATTCACAAATGGCATTACTGTCTGTTATAATAGAGCTGTTGTCTACCAATACTGGCACCTGCCCAGTTGGGTTAACTTCCATAAACTCATCACGTTTTTCCCATGGATTTTCATACACTAAATCACAATTCAATTTTTTTTCTTTCAAAAGAGCTCTCACTTTTCGTGAAAACGGACAAAGAGGAAAGTGATATAAAATCATAATACCCCTCTTTTATCATACCAGTATCTTTTTTCCGTGCCATCACAGTGTCTTCTCTCAATTTCATCCCAGTGTTCTCTTTCCCTCTCATCCCAGATCCTCCTCTCCATGTCACCAAAGTGCGTTTTTTCTATGTCATCCCAGTGTCTTTTTTTTCTGTCATCCCAGTGCGTGACACTGGGATCCAGATATAAAAATATTTGCAAATCATGCAATGAACAACGGATTCTAGGAGTATATGTTAGCAACAATGCCAACAAGGTAGATCCCAGTGTCACGCACTGGAATGACATAGATAATGGTTGGGATGACAAAGGTGATGGTTGTGATAACAACCATTGAATGACAGTTAACTTTTCGTTTATTTTAAAATGGCGTTGCAAGAAATTTAACATATAAATTATAAGTTTAGCAACAGGATATACCTTGCTAAATAAAAAAAAAAGTATAATATTTTATTAGGTATGCAGGCAGAAACTCTGTAACTTAGGTCAGATCAGAAATGAAGCAGCCATATCAGAATCTTTTTGGGTTGCATACCTATTTAATTATTTCGTTTACCTTGAAGCTATGAATATAGCATTAAAATATCGTCCTAGTAGTTTTAAAGACCTAGTAGGCCAAGATATATTAGTGCGTATATTAAAAAATGCTTTCACTTTAAACAAAATCCCACAGGCAATACTGCTGTCCGGTAGTAGTGGAGTTGGTAAGACTACCACTGCACGAATAATAGCTTTATGCTTGAATTGCTCTTTAGGACCAATTTTTGAACCTTGTGGTTCATGTGGAAATTGTTTGGCAATCAAAAATTCCAGCCATCCAGATGTTATCGAGATCGATGCAGCAAGCCACACTAGCATTGATGATATAAAAGTAATCCTAGGAGATATTTGTTACTCACCTATAAGTTCTAAGTTTAAAGTATATATAATAGATGAAGTACACATGTTATCGAGCAGTGCATTTAATGCATTGCTTAAAACTCTAGAAGAGCCACCATCCAATGTAAAATTCATCTTAGCAACCACAGAAATAAAAAAAATACCAATAACTATTATTGCGCGTTGTCAAAGATTTGATTTACATAACATCCCTATGGCCAAAATAGTAGAGCGTTTAAATTATGTTGCACAAAAAGAGAACTACTCTACTGAAAACAGAGCATTAGAATTAATCGCACATCACTCTGGAAATTCAATGCGTAATGCCTTGTTTTTGATGAATCAAGCAGTGCTATATAGTAAAGATGGTGCTATATCCACTACAAATGTGATGAACATACTTGGGTTAGTGGATAGAAGCACTATATTTGATCTGCTAGAAGCAATATTGGATGGCGATGTACAAAAAGCTTTAATGATATTTGATAAGGCCGTAGAGACAGCAACCCCGCTTGATATTTTTGAAGATCTGCTCCAAACAATTCAGTTAGTATGCCGCTTTTTAATTACGAAAGAAATCAATAGTGCGGTTACAGAATATGAAATCAATAGAATAAAGGGCTCAAGCGTAAAGAAGTCCTTAATATTTTTTTCGAGGTTGTGGAAGGTGCTCCTTAAAGGTATTCAAGATATAAAAGCTTCAACATGTAACGATATTGCGGCTGAAATGATGCTAATTAGCCTCTGCTACCTTTCTGATCTACCTTCTCCAGAACAGGTAGTCAAAAAAGTTCTTTCACAAAATGCAGGGCAAGGAAATAGACAGGGCAGACCTGTTGCACCTTCCCCCTCTGTCATCCCAGTGGCTGACTACTCGGATTCAAAAAAATATATGGAAAATAAACAACAAATTCCCTCTGTCACCAGAGTAGCGGACTACTCGGATCCAGAGAAACACATAGAAAATAAACAACAACCCCCATCTGTCATCCCAGTGCGTGACACTGGGATCCATGTGGAAAATAAACAACAAAATTACGATTTTGATAAGATTGTGCAACTATTACGGCAAGATAATCAAATTTATCTTTACAAACAGATGTGTAATGATCTACAATTAATAGGTTGTAAACCTGGGTATTTAAAATTAAAAGCTGTATCTAAGTTAGACAGTAATTTTTGCAATGATTTAAAGAGCTACTTAAGTCAAGTAACTCGGCAAGAATGGGTGGTTGAAGTTGATACATATTATACAGGCGGTACTTATAATAAAGTTAGTAATTTAACTGATGTGCCTGCAGTTAAGGAAATACTTGAGAGTTTTAAAGGTGCAAAAGTGGTTAATATAGAAAATAAGGAGTAGATTGTGGATTTTGGTCAAATAATGAAGCAAGCACAAGAAATGCAAAAGAAGCTTGCGGCAGCTCAAGATAAATATGTCGGAAAAGAATTTCAAGGTGTAGCTGGCGGTGGTAAAGTTCATCTAACAGTAGAAGTTATAAAAATAGGCAGTTATAAAGCTAAAAAATTAGACATAGATCTAGAATTCATGAGAAGTGAAGAAAAAGAGATTATAGAAGATTTAATTGTTGCAGCATTTAATGATGCAGTTAAAAAAGCGGAAGAGGATATGGCAAATGCAACTTCTGATCTTGCAGGTATGATGGGATTACCGCCTGGATTAAAGCTTCCTTTTTAAATTTGTTTCTATGTTAATGACACGAATGGCTATTTTTTTTACCATAAATATTAAAGAGGTTGAAAAATGAATGTTGATAATTTTGAAATTAAAGAAAGAGCTAAAACTAATTTTATAAATCTAGAGATAGGAAAGAAAATAAGAGAGTTACGATTAACACTTGGCATGACTCAGAGTGACTTGGGAAAATTGGTTGGCATTACTTTCCAGCAAATACAAAAATATGAGAAAGGAATAAATAGCGTTTTAGTAGGCAGATTATACGATTTAGCAATTGCGCTTAGAACAACACCTGAGTATTTTTTCTCCAACATTTCAAATCCTACTAGTGATTCTTTATATAGCGGATCATCAGCGTTACACGAAGATAAAGGAAACTTCGAATATAATCACAGCAAGGATGACGCAGAAAGTAAAGAGATATTGGGGTTAGTGAGAGAATATCAGAAAATTAAGAATAAAAAGTCACGTAACGCTGTTTATTCATTAATCAAATCTTTATCTTATCAGGAAAATTAGTTTAAATATCAAATATTTTGTGTTATTAAGTTAGCACTTGACTTACTTTAGTTTTTACTTAAACTACTAAAGTGGAATTTTAATTTTTTTCGAGGGCAATTATGCATTATAAAAATTTTTTTTCAGCAGCTGCTTTAGTAACGCTGCTGACTTTATCGTCAAACTCTGCTTTTTCAGATCCTGCTGGTCTTGAAGAAGGCGACGCTAGTTACTACGTTCGCCTGCAGTATAATGGTGAACTTTTACCTTTTAAAACAAAGATTGATACATTTACAGCTACAAAAGATAGCGATACCACTCTTGATCCTTTTAAGGCTTCTTTCATAGGTGGTGGAGCCGAATTTGGTTACAAAATGGAGGACTTCAGAGTTGGAGTTGAAGGGGTTTACTCACAATTGAATAAGAATGCTGACACAGGTGTAGTGCTTGCACCTGCAGATGCAGCTGCAGAAAAATTAACAGCAATTGCAGTATTAGTTAATGTGAATTACGATATAGCAATTATTGAAGATCTGCCTGTAGCTCCATACGTTGGTGTGGGTGTTGGTGCAGCATATATCAACAATCCTTTAAAAGCTCCTTTTAATGAGCAAAAAAGTGGATTCGGTGTTGCTTATCAAGCAAAAGCTGGTGTTAGTTATGCTGTAACCCCAGAAATTAATCTCTATGCTGGTGCTCGCTACTTCGGCTCTTATGGTGCTAAATTTGATAAAAGTGGTGAGGAAGGTGACAAGGGCAAGGGAGACATAAAAGTTCTTTATAGCGTTGTTGGTGCAGAAGCTGGAGTGGCGTTTAATTTCTAGTTTCTTTTGTCGTGCCACGGCACGCACACCGTCATTCCGCGACATGTTCGCGGAATCTGTTTAGATACCGCGAATAAATTGCGGTATGACGATATCGACTCTACGTCATCCCGCTGCTTGTTAGCGGGATCTACGTTTCCTTACAAGCTCTAATTTATCAAAATAAGTGATGGTTATTTAATCTTCCATTATGAATTTTTGCACCACAACGTCCATTTTCATTCCACGTGAACCTTTGATTAAAACCACATCATTGTCTTGAATAACATCATTCAAATTGTTCTTTAGTTGATGAGAATCATCAAAGTGTATGCCCTTTATATTGGAAGGCAAAAGGTTGTGAAGTGCCAACATAAATTTACCAACTGTGTAAACTTTATCTATATTATGGTCTATGATAATCTCGAGTAATTCTGTGTGAAATTTTATACTTTCACACCCAAGTTCTAACATATCACCAAGCAATGCTACTTTCCTCTGACTGTGGTATGTGCCTAGAGTCTTTATTGCAGCTTTCATTGAAGCCGGACTAGCGTTGTAAGAATCATCAATTAAACACACGTGTTTACCTTTGTATGCGATTTTATGAGTATTCCCCCTACCTTTTGTTACATTAAAATTTTCAAGTGCAAGTGGTAATTTTGATAAATTGAGCCCTAAGCTTTGCACAACTGCTGCAACAGCCAATACAGAATAAGCAAACTGCTCACCTTGAACACTTAAATTGCAATTTATGATTTGATCATTATTTACTCTGATTTTTAAACTTAACCCTTTGTCAGCTCTGTGTGGTGTCATTCCAGCATCCCAAGGTGTCATTCCAGTAGCCCCAGGTGTCATCCCAGTGATCCCAGGTGTCATCCCAGTGATCCCAGGTGTCATCCGAGTACCACCAGGTGTCATCCCAGTGCTTGACACTGGGATCCATCTTTCTTTTTTTTTAGATTCCAGCGTCACGTGCTGGAATGACGCAGAAAGCAGATCTACTGCATTACCCTCTGTTGTCCAAGTAGCTTGACTACTCGGATCCATATTTCTTTTTTCCTGGATCCCAGTGTCAGCTACTCGGATGACACCTGGTGGTGCTGGGATGACAGATGATTTTACTACAGGTATAAGATCCAACAAACAAACCGTAGCACTTTCATCTTTACCGAAATTTACTACATTTCTATCAGAGTGCGATGATAAATACTCATAATACTCACTATCCTTATTCAGTATCAAAGTGCCATTGCTTTTCATACCATACAGCACTTCCAACTTCGCCTGTGCAATATCAAATAGTGATGAAAAATTTTCGGTATGTGCAGGCTCGATATTAGTAATAACTGCAATGTCTGGATTGCTAATCTTTGACAATTCTTTTATTTCTCCAGCTCTATTCATTCCCATTTCAAGAATTAGATATTGGCAATCTTCAGGAGCTTTGAGCACTGTTAAAGGCAATCCTATATTATTATTTAAATTGCCATCATTTACATGAGATATGCCATATTGTGATAAAACAGTATGCAGTATATCCTTCGTGGTGGTTTTTCCAACACTTCCTGTGATTGCAATCACTTTAGCAGAGCCAAGAACATTTCTGATATAATATGATGCCATATCATGCAAAGCTTTTAATGTATCTTCCACAACAATAATAGGGAGATCTTTATATGTATCCTCACTTACTATCGCTGCAACAGCCCCTTTTAAAAAAGCTTCATGCAGAAAATCATGGCCATTAAAACTCTTTCCCTTGAGTGCGATAAATAAGTCACATTTTTTTATATCCCTTGTATCTGTTGAAATATTTGAACTACAAATTGAATTACAGCAGCCTACTTTTCTGCCACAAGTGGCATCGACGATATTGTCTTCATTCCATTTAAACATACAGCCTTTGGAGGTGTTATATAGTAATTGTATATTTTTTCTTGCTCTAATTCCTTATATTAATTACTTCTTTTGAAGATATGTTATAATCAAGTTTTTACAGTCGGTAAATCGTAGTGGAAAGAAGTAAAGTAAAAGTAGAAATAAAAAAATTATCACACGGAGAAGGCCTACCTTTACCATGTTATGCAACTATGCAGAGCGCCGGTATGGATCTTTACGCTGCAGTAAGCAGCTCCGTTATTTTAGCTTCATTAGAAAAGCTGCTTATTCCAACTGGAATTGTGATTGCAATACCAGATGGTTTTGAGGGACAAATCCGTCCACGTTCTGGTCTTGCTGCAAAGCATGGGATTACTGTTTTAAATTCTCCTGGCACTATAGACTCTGATTACCGTGGAGAGGTCAAAATTTGTCTAATTAATCTAAGTAACCAGCCATATGAGATAAAAAGAGGAGATAGAATTGCACAAATTCTGATTGCTCCTATACCTCAGGTACTCTGGAGTGAAACAGAAGAATTCTGCACAGAAGAAACTGATCGCAATGAAGGCGGTTTTGGTTCAAGTGGCAGATGAGCTTTCTTACCAAAATATGCAAGGTTTACCATTTTTTCTGTCATCCTATGACTTGATCATAGGATCCAGTGTAAAAAAAATTCCTGGATCCCAGTGTCACGCACACAGCTGTACGAACGTCTAATTTAGCGAGAAAGTAAACCAAAAACATCAACCTTTGGTGTCATTTCATTAGCACTCCTCCTGTCATCCTGTAAAGGTCAACTAATTCGATGACAAAAATGTTAAGATAAAAGAAACATTTTTGAGGGAGTTAGGTATGAGAAGAAACACAGAAGATAAAACTTTAGAGAGAAATTACCAAAGTAAATGGAGATTTTTGATCAAAGAATATGAGCAAACAAAGGCAAAAAAGCATCCATTTTATAGATTTGTAGGCGATTTTTATCACGCTAATGGAATCAACAGACAAACATTCTGTAAATATTATAATAGGTATAGAAATAGCGGATTAGAAAAAGAGTTTTTACCAAGAAAAAGAGGTCCAAGATGGGAAAGTAGAAGAACAGATATTGAAATAGAAAAAGCAGTTATAGAGGAGCGGAAAAAAGGGATAAATAAATATGAAATTTGTGCTATACTAGCAAAAAAGTTGGGCAACAAAACACCTTCTCCATCTGGTATATATAATATTATTAAGAGAGCCGGCATGAATAAGTTGAGCACAAAAGAAAAAGAGGTGAAGAGAAAGATAATCAGGGAAAAAGCTGGAGAATTGGCACATATAGACTGTCATTATCTGAGTAAAGATATGATAATAAATGAGAGCAAAAGATACTATTTAGTGTGTGTAATAGACGATGCAAGCCGTATAGCATGGGCAGAAGTTTTAGAAAATATTCAGAGTCTGAATGTAATGTTTGCAGTGCTCAGATGTTTTAATTATATAAAGCAAAGTTACAGTATTCAGTTCAAAGAAGTAATGACAGACAATGGACCAGAGTTTGCATCAAGAAGTAATTTGGATGGACATCCATTTGAAAGAATGTTAGTTGAAATTGGCTTAAAGCATTTATATACAAGGCCATATAGACCACAAACAAATGGCAAAGTAGAGCGCTTTTGGCGGACTTTAAATGATGATTTGATTGAGGGAACAACGTTTGAGACCGTTCAAGAATTTAAGGATGAATTGTTTAGATATTTAATTTATTACAATGAACACAGGCCGCATCAAGCTCTTGGAGGTATTACTCCTTTGAGCTTTTTGCAAAATTTGTCAATGAATTAGTTGACCTTTACACTACCATCGGTTAGCTATATTATGAAAATTGAAGATTTAAATACTCTCTTGCCTGATCAGTGAGCACACGCCCACGTGATGTCCGCTTTACGAAGCTGATTTTGATCAGATATGGCTCCACTGTTTCCTCAATGTTGCCTACATCTTCGGAGAGAGCAATCGATATAGTGTCAATTCCAACAGGGCCAGAAGTGTTGAATAGAAATTTCAAGTAATGCATATCAAGTTTATTAAGCCCCATTTTGTCCACACCTAATTTTAGCAAAGCAGAATCAGCGACTTCATAAGTAATTTTTTTGTCATCTTCGGCTTCAACGAAATCCCTTATTCTCCTCAGTAACCTTAAAGCAATTCTTGGAGTGCCACGAGCACGGCAGGCAATTTCCTGTGCAGCACTTTCTTCAATTTCAGCAGAAAGGACTCTCGCACCTCTTCTTATAATATTAACCAATTCCTCAAAAGAATAAAACTCAAGGTGCAAAGGAATTCCAAAACGATCCCTAAGAGGTGCAGAAAGTAACCCAAGCCGAGTTGTTGCTCCAATTAGCGTAAATGGTGGTAAATCTATCCTTAAAGTGCGAGTTGATGGGCCTTCGCCAACTAATATATCCAAACAAAAATCTTCCATCGCGGTGTATAAAACTTCTTCAATGCTGCGATTTAATCTGTGAATCTCATCGATAAATAGAACATCCTTTGCATTTAATGTGGTAAGCACAGCAGCTAAGTCTCCAGCTTTACTCAGCAGTGGGCCAGAAGTTGCACGAAAGCTTACTCTTAATTCCTTGGAAACGATTTGTGCTAGAGTTGTTTTACCAAGTCCAGGAGGGCCATATAGCAAAACATGGTCTAAGGCTTCAGTTCTCGTCTGCGCAGCATTTATAAATACTTTTAAATTTTGTATTAGATCTTTCTGCCCAACAAAATCATCAAGTTGCTCAGGTCTAATGTTGATATTGCGCACATCCTCAGCATATTCTTTACTGCATGAGATTGATTTCATAACGTTGAAAGTTCCTTAAGCGCCATGCGAATAATATCCTTAGTTTCTAGATTCGGTGATTCATCTAGCATTTTCTTTATAGTATCATAAGCTTTTGTTTTTTCATATCCAAGATTGATCAAAGCTGAAATTGCATCTTCGTTAATTTTATGAGAGTCATTGTTATTTAGTTCCAATTTGCTCACTTTACCTTGCAATTCAGTGATAATCCGATTTATGAGCTTTGGGCCGAGTCCGCTAATCTTAAGCAACATTTTGTCTTCATTTGCTACTGCTGAAAAAAACTGATCTGGAGTTAATTTACTCAAAATTGACATTGCGGTTTTATAACTGACGCCACTCACTTTAACAAGCAACCTCAAGCACTGCTGTTCTTCTTTGCTTATAAAGCCATACAGCTGAGCAACATTTTCTCTACTATTTGCATAAGTCTCGATTAGCAGCTTAATTCTACTCCCAACACAGCAATGGCCAGCAGCTTTAGCTGAAAGGTACACTATATATCCAACATCATTCACATTCAGGATTATGTGATCGCTGCAAATTTCATCAACTATTCCACTTAGATTTCCTATCATTTTTAATATACTCTTTTGAAATAAAGACGAGCTTTAATTTTCATATATTCGAAGCAATTCTTGTGCATTGGCTTTGATGAGAATAGGGCATTTTTTATCATTTAATAATGAGCGCAATATTTCAAGTGCACCTTTGGTGTCTTTATTGCGTATCTTGATTATGGCAATGGCTTCTTTACTTGAATAAGGGTATATTGCACTTGATTCCAATTTTTCATTGTCTATTTTTTCATTATTAAGGCGAAGTGATTGCATTACTTCTAGATATTGTGCTAATTCACGCAAAATGTTGGGAGCTTCTTTATTATCTGCCATATTACTATAAATGGATGTTGCGTCTGCCAAAGTTGAATCTAAGATATGATTGAATGCATGTTCAAAATTTGCCAAATGCCCCCAATTTGCATCTATTTCTTCTAACGGAATATTATTTTCTTTTTTAGAAAATAATACTTGATAAAATTTATCTCCTGCAGTGGTAGATTGTTTTGTGTTATCAATATTGCGTACTAAATATAGTGTAACACCAACTAATATTGGCGTTAATGCAAGTAAAAAGATGTATTTCTTCATGATAATATTCTGAATGGTTACCTAATTTATACATTAATACTTTTTGTTTTGCAAAAACATATTGACATGAGTGTTATATCACATGATAATGTTTTCAAAGTTGTTTGAATAGTTGGAAGTTAATATATTTCTAAAGTAGAAATAAAGACAGCAGTATTAAGCTAAATTATTTTTTTGTCGGATTTATCCGACATACCCTCAACCTTTATAGGTTGAAGTCTAAATTTGAGAGTTTGATCCTGGCTCAGAATGAACGCTGGCGGCAGGCCTAACACATGCAAGTCGAACGGAGTTATATTGTAGCTTGCTATGGTATAACTTAGTGGCAGACGGGTGAGTAATGTATAGGAATCTACCTAGTAGTACGGAATAATTGCTGGAAACGGCAACTAATACCGTATACGCCCTACGGGGGAAAAATTTATTGCTATTAGATGAGCCTATATTAGATTAGCTTGTTGGTGGGGTAATGGCCTACCAAGGCAATGATCTATAGCTGATCTGAGAGGATGATCAGCCACACTGGAACTGAGATACGGTCCAGACTCCTACGGGAGGCAGCAGTGGGGAATATTGGACAATGGGCGAAAGCCTGATCCAGCCATGCCGCATGAGTGAAGAAGGCCTTCGGGTTGTAAAGCTCTTTTAGTGAGGAAGATAATGACGGTACTCACAGAAGAAGTCCTGGCTAACTCCGTGCCAGCAGCCGCGGTAATACGGAGAGGGCTAGCGTTATTCGGAATCATTGGGCGTAAAGGGCGCGTAGGCGGATTGGTAAGTTAAAAGTGAAATCCCAAGGCTCAACCTTGGAATTGCTTTTAAAACTGCTAGTCTAGAGATTGAAAGAGGATAGAGGAATTCCTAGTGTAGAGGTGAAATTCGTAAATATTAGGAGGAACACCAGTGGCGAAGGCGTCTATCTGGTTCAAATCTGACGCTGAGGCGCGAAGGCGTGGGGAGCAAACAGGATTAGATACCCTGGTAGTCCACGCTGTAAACGATGAATGTTAAATATGGGAAGTTTACTTTCTGTATTACAGCTAACGCGTTAAACATTCCGCCTGGGGACTACGGTCGCAAGATTAAAACTCAAAGGAATTGACGGGGACCCGCACAAGCGGTGGAGCATGTGGTTTAATTCGATGCAACGCGAAAAACCTTACCACTTCTTGACATGGAAATTATACCTATTCGAAGGGATAGGGTCGGTTCGGCCGGGTTTCACACAGGTGTTGCATGGCTGTCGTCAGCTCGTGTCGTGAGATGTTGGGTTAAGTCCCGCAACGAGCGCAACCCTCATCCTTAGTTACCATCAGGTAATGCTGGGGACTTTAAGGAAACTGCTAGTGATAAACTGGAGGAAGGTGGGGATGATGTCAAGTCATCATGGCCCTTATGAAGTGGGCTACACACGTGCTACAATGGTGGCTACAATGGGCTGCAAAGTCGCGAGGCTAAGCTAATCCCTTAAAAGCCATCTCAGTTCGAATTGCACTCTGCAACTCGAGTGCATGAAGTTGGAATCGCTAGTAATCGTGGATCAGCATGCCACGGTGAATACGTTCTCGGGTCTTGTACACACTGCCCGTCACGCCATGGGAATTGGTTTCACTCGAAGCTAACGACCTAACCGCAAGGAGGGAGTTATTTAAAGTGGGATCGGTGACTGGGGTGAAGTCGTAACAAGGTAGCGGTAGGGGAATCTGCAGCTGGATTACCTCCTTAGGCTTTGTGCGTAACTCACCACTTTTAATGGTAGTGTTGTTATGCACTATACTGCTGTCTTTACTTCTACTTTATTTTGATTTCCAGTTTATTTGAATTTCCAAGCGATGGAATTTTATGAGCGATAGACCTCTTTCTCCACATTTACAGATATATAAAATACAAGTTACTACTTTTTTCTCTATTATGCATAGATTAACTGGTGTCTTGCTCTTTTTTTTGTTAATGATATTTTCTTGGGACTTTATATTACATGTTTACTTTCCTGAATTATTCATAGTAAGGTACTTCAATGTATTGTTATCTACTCCTATTGCCAAATTAGCTTATATTTTATGTTTTGTAAGTTTTACATACCATTTTCTTAATGGCATTCGCCATTTATTATGGGATATGGGCCTGAATTTAGAAATCACCGGCGTTTCAAAAAGCGCTATACTGCTAACAGTGACACTACTTCTTTCTACAATAGCCTTTTTATTTATGTTTATATGAGTCAATCTGGAAATTCAGTTCATCATTGGTGGGTTCAGCGTGTTTCTGCTGTGGTTTTACTGCTTTTATTTCCTTGGTTTATCTATTCGTTTTCCTGCACATTTTATAATAATAGTCTTTTATCTTTCAATGAAAAATTACTTCAGGTTATTAATCATCCTTTAGAGCTTTTATTTTTTGTTATATTACTATTTTTCACCTTTTGGCATGCAGTGCTTGGAATGCAGGTAGTTTGTGAAGATTATATACATAATGTTTCTTTAAGAGTTGTAACAATAACGTTTATAAAGTACTTATCCAGTATTACTTATATAACTCTTGCTTTTACAATTTTTTTCTTTTATAGGCATATTTTCTTGTAAAATTACTGGCCCTGTGTTAATATATTGTTAATATAGTGATTTTATCATTGATTCATAGTGTTTATAGTGGTTCTGGTTTAACAATATGTTTGGAAGATTAAAGAATGCAGGAAAAAACCTTGTACTTATTACGAAAGGTTTTTTTAGATCATCTGAGCCTACTACAACCTATGTCAAAGACCTTAGAAAGGTATTAACATATCATGATGGAAGAAAATGCCAATATCCAAAGAATTATGATGAGGTTGTAAAATCAGATTATCAGATTATTCAAGAAAGAAATGATAAGAAAGAACTTGTATATAAGCTTGTGTATGGCCAAAAAGATAAGAACGGAGAACAGCCAAAATTTGAGTTAGATTTAGTTAAACAAGCTGGTGGTATATCTTATTTTACTCTTGAATTTTTAGCTAATCCAAAAGCAAAGCACTATAGTGGTTTCTATAATCCATTTGGTTTCACTAAAATTGATCTTGAAAAGCATCTCCCAGTTTTTGAAGTTCAAAAAATCGACAATCCTAAAGATCAATCATTGCCTCCATCATACAGATTAATTAATTCTTCTACACCTACTAAGAAGATAAAAGAAGGTGGTAAGATCAAGGAAGTTGTTGATGAAACAGGCAGAAATGGCCAGCTACTATACACCAGCGATTATAAGAAATTAAATACTAGTTTTTCTGAAATTAGAAAGCTGAATGGTAGAGTAGATAAGGCTAAAAGCCTTATATCTGTTCCTATTATTCTTGCTGCAAGTTTAGCTAAGATTGCTGCTAGTATAATAACTTATCTTCCTACGAAATTAGGGGAATATTTACTCAGCAAGCAAAACACATTTGCAAAAGCTTTTGGTTATTTGCTATTCACGCCTGCAGCAATAGTGAAAAATTTAGTGAACATAGGTGCTACTTTCTTGAAATTGCCAATTTGTGCATTTGTAGCAAATGAGAAAAAGTATGGCGATCAATACTTTACTATGTGGAAATATCAATTAAAAGAGTGCTTGAAAGAAGCAAAAAGTGATTTTAAGGTATTCACAGATGGTAAAAGAGAACCAGAACAAAAAGAAAATCGTCCTGATCTCAGCACAATCATAGGTACAAAACCTGAGCTTGATGCTATGAAGCCAGGCATTGAAAAAAAATTAGAAGCACAAAAGAATACTACCAGTGAGAAAGGTAATGACACATTACGATCAGAAAATAGAAATAAAAGTTTTAGTAGTGAAAGCTTAATTAAAAATCAAACTGTTAATAATGGTAGTCATGTTGGTAGATTACAACAAAGACCTACACCTCCTGCATCCCCCCGCATTTAAGTAAAGAATCTTTTAATACTTATTCGCAGTACTTGAAATTTTAATAAATATAATTAGATGTATAGTTTTAGGTGTGATGGAAGATTTAGGAGCACTGATCATATAGCAATATAAATAAGGTATACCATTTTTTTGTCATCTTACATAGAATCCAGCTTAAAGAAAATTCCTGAATTCCAGCTTCACGCGCTGGATTGATTTTATTTGCATTTTGATTTATCATTATGAGCAGCCTTATATTCCAATGAAAACAATGAAATTAAGTGAAATCAGAGAAAAGTTTACAAAGTTTTTTGTAAATAACAACCATGAGCAAATTTCTTCTTCTCCTTTAATTCCAGAGCATGACCCAACACTTATGTTCACAAATGCCGGTATGGTGCAATTTAAAAATATCTTCACTGGCGTTCAAAAAACTGAAATGAAACGCGCTGTTTCAAGTCAAAAGTGCCTAAGAGCAGGTGGTAAACATAACGACCTTGAAAACGTTGGCTATACAACTCGGCATCACACATTTTTTGAAATGCTCGGTAACTTTAGCTTTGGTGATTATTTCAAAGAAACTGCAATAGAGTTCGCATGGAACTTTATAACTCAAGAATTGTCGCTTGATAAGAATAGGCTATCAATAACCATTTATCACACTGACGATGAGGCATATGGGATTTGGCGTAAGATAAGCGGTTTTTCAGACGATAAAATTATAAGAATTGCAACAGATGACAATTTTTGGAGTATGGGCAACACCGGTCCATGCGGACCATGCTCTGAAATTTTTTATGACCATGCAAATCCTAATTTACAGGGCGACGATAGAGTTGTTGAAATCTGGAATTTGGTTTTCATGGAGTTCAATAAAGATGAAGAAGGTAATTTGCACAAATTACCCAAAAAATGCATAGATACAGGAATGGGCCTTGAGAGAATAGCTGCAGTGATGCAAAATGTTCATGACAACTATGATACTGATCTCTTTTCTGCCCTGATAAATAAGTCGCAAGAATATTGTGGAAGCACAGAAAATAAAGTAGCGCATAAAATTATAGCAGATCATTTGCGTGCGGCTGCATTTCTTATTGCAGAAGGGGTTTTACCTGGAAATGAAGGGAGAAATTACATCTTGCGCAGGCTAATTAGAAGAGCTGCGCGTTATATCCACTTGCTTGGATATAATGATCCTTTATTGCATAATATTTTTCCAGCATTGATCGATAAAACAAGTTTAGCTTATATGGGTGATGTTTATCCAGAGCTAATCAGAGCTAAAAGTTTAATAGAAACAACGTTAAAATCAGAGGAGGAAAACTTTAAAGACACTCTGATGAAAGGAATTAACCTTCTGGATAAATCCACTGCAGATTTAAGCGCTGGTGATACTTTAGCTGGAGAAGCGGCATTTAAACTATACGACACTTATGGATTTCCTTTGGATATTACATTGGATATCTTAAAAGAGAAAAAAATAAATTTTGATCAGAAAGGTTTTGATGATGCAATGGAAGAGCAAAAAGAAAGAGCTCGCGCTAAATGGGCTGGGTCTGGTGAAAAATCAGTAGAGCAAGTATGGTTTGATTTAATAGAGAAATTCGGCAAGACAGAATTTGTAGGTTATGAGCATAATGAAGTAAGTGGTGCAAAAGTATTAGCTATTGTCTCTTCCGATAATAAAACAATTAACTCTGCAAATGAAGGAGAAAAGGTAACTATTATACTTGATAAAACGCCATTTTATGGTGAGTCAGGCGGACAGGTTGGAGATATTGGAGAGCTTTTCCTTGTCATCCAATCACAAGCTTTGTCATCCCAGTGCTTGACTACTCAGATCCAGAGTCCAGTATCACGCGCTGGAATGACACAAGACTTGAGTGTGATCACAGTGGAAAATACTAACAAAATTAATGACCTGTATTTGCACAGATGCGTAGTCAAATCCGGTTCAATCTGTACTGGTGATATAATTACAGCAAGCATCGATAAGGAAAGAAGGCAAAACCTAAAAAGAAATCATTCAGCTACGCACCTTTTGCACTTTGCACTTAGAAAAATTTTAGGTGATCACGTCACACAAAAAGGATCTTTGGTTGCAGAAGATAAACTCAGATTTGATTTCAATCATAATTCTCAAGTGACTTATGATCAGCTACTTTTAGTGGAAGATATGGTAAACTCTTTAATAAGAGAAAATCACTCTACGTCTACAAAAGTCCAAAGTATGAACCAAGCAATAAACGAAGGAGCTATGGCGCTTTTTGGTGAAAAATATGCTGATCAGGTTAGGGTTGTAAACATTGGAGATTCGAAGGAATTGTGTGGTGGTACGCATGTGCAGTTTACTGGAGAGATAGGTCTTTTCAAAATAGTCACAGAGAGTTCCGTTGCGTTTGGAGTGAGAAGAATTGAGGCTTTAACAGGACAAGAAGCAATTAATTATGTGCGTGATAACGAACTTAATCTAAAAAAAGTTGCAGAATTCGTAAAAGCACCAGTAAGCGATATAACAAATCGCTTGAATATTTTAAATCAAGAGCGTAAGGGACTGGAAACTAAAATAAAAAGCTTATATAAAAAACTTGTAAGTGCAGAAAAGATAAAAAGCACTGAAATCGGTGGAATAAATTTTTTAAGCCATGCTTTTACTGATATTCCAGCAAATATAATAAGGGAGTTTATTTTGCAGCAACAAGAACTAAATACGGTCATAGCTTTTTCTGCAACAGAATCTCTTGCACAATCCTCTCAAACTCTGTCACCTTTTCCTCAAGCTTTGTCATCCCAGTGCTCCGACACTGGGATCCAGATTCCATCGTCACGCGCTGGAATGACACAGGACCAGAGAAAAACAGTGTTGATTGTCAAAGTCAGCAAAGATTTAACTAATAAAATTAATGTCAAAGAACTAGTCTCCACTGCAACTGGAAAAAACTGCGGAGGAAGCGCTGAACTTGTACAAACAAGCTGTGATAATGGCGATGTTCTCATAGCTATTCGCGATTATTTAGCAAAAAGCACTACAAAATTTTAATTTAGAGGTTATCAGCAAATCATTAGGCTTTTTTTATTTGCGGATAATCTCTTATATACATTATAGAGCATTCGCAAAAAAAGTAATAATTTTATCTAATTTTAATTAGTCCTTGACTTTTTTATTGAAAAACTTAATAATAAAATTATATATTTTAAATTAGAGAAGATTATGCTGGTTGCAGAATTCATAAAAATACTAAAGAAAGCAAACGATCTACAAGACCTGAGTAGGGAAAATGTAATCGAAAAAATAAAAAATGAGTTCACACTAGCAATAAAGCAGGAAAAAGATCAAACTAAGTGTCAAGCTATACAAGTTGCATATAAAAGCTGGGAAGATGATGACTTTGATATTGATCATTCCTTTGAAAATAAATTTCGATGTGACCACATGATTAAGTGTACATTGTTACACCTTACTGCTATGAATGGCCATACAAAATTAGTAGATCTTTTACTAGACAAAGGAGCAAATGTTAATGCAGTAGAAAATAAGCATAGATGTACTCCTTTACATTTGGCTGCTATGAATGGCCATACAGAAGTAGTAGAATTTCTACTAGGCAAAAAAGCAGATGTTAATAAAGTAGATGATAAGTATAGATGGACTCCTTTACATTGGGCCGCTAGAAATGGTCATATAAAAATAGCAGAGCTTCTACTAGACAAAGGAGCAAATGTTAATGCAGCAGATGATAAGCGTGGATTGACTCCACTGCACTTGGCTGCTCTTAATGGCTTCTATACGATCACAACACCAGATGAGGATAAAACAACGTACACAACTCTGAATGGCAGTACGATGTATACAGAAATGGTAAAACTTTTACTTCAAAATAACGCAAATCCTTTATCAAAGAATTATGATAATAAGGTACCAAGAGAATATGCTACAGGTATTGCTTATAATGGAGAAGTGAAAAAGCTTTTAGAGGAAGCAGAGGAAAAAGCTAAAATGCCTGTTAACAATGGTGGAGCAAATCCTTTATTAGAAAGCAATAAAATTAAAACTCCTACAGACTTTGTTGAAGGTAAAGAGATGACAAAGCCTTCACAGGAAGCAGAAAAAGCATGTGAAATCTCTGTTACAATTGGTTTTATTGTTAGTGTTATATCTACAGCTCTAATCGTTGTATTACTAACAGTTTACGTAGAAATGGTTGCTGAGTTACACGAATCAGTGATTGCTCTTATAGCTGTAGGATGTGGTATTGCAATTGGTGCAGCTTTTGGTTGTGCTGCATATATGCTTTTAAAGCCTAGTACTGAAATAAAAGTAGAGCACAATGTAGAGAAGAGTGCTGAACAAGCAATTGCAGCTTGATTAATTTTTGTCATCCTATGGCTCGGGCCTAGATCAAGTAAAAAACAATTCATGGATTCCAGTGTCAGCTACTCAAATGACAACACTGCTATTAAAACGACAACATTAGACTTCTGGACTCAGGAAGCTTCATGTCTAACTGCATAAATAGATATTTATTTAGGAAATATCCAGTAACTTTTAGCCCTAATTGAAACTCTTGAGGTGAGTAACTATTTTGCAAGGTATTATTATATACATCATAGAGCATTCGCGGAAAAGGTAACAATTTATCTGAGTAATAGTCTCCAGCCTTTTTTGAAACAGATCTACCAGTTTTTGGAGAAATAAATTGTAAATTTTCTGTAATTCCGGTTGCAGCGCACTTAGATAGATCTAACTTAAATCCCAGTTGCGTAAGAAGCAAAAGTTCTAAATTAAGGTAATGACTTTGCCAAGATTCACTACCCTGTTTCACGACATTGATAAAATGTAGAAAATTATCATAAAGCACCGAGTATGGTTCACTTTCTGGAAGCACTTTTTCTAAAATGGAAGAGAAAGAAACAATTGCAACGTTTTTTAATCTATCATGGAAAAAGTGGTGAAATGAAGACTCAATTAGTTCGCACTTAAAAAATCCTAGATTTTCAGGCAGTTTAGCGCTCCATTCTACATGTAATAAGTTGCTTATTTGAAATTTAAGGTTGTTATTGTTTGCTAATCTAATTAATCCTCTGCGTTTTCCGTGATTTTGTGTAAACAGAGAGAGAATTGAATTTTTATCTCCGTATTTTTTAGTGGCTATAATAACGCCATCGTCTTTCCATCTCATTTTAGATAATTAACCATAGAGATTGGATAGTATCATAGAATTCACAGAGCAAAAAATTATATCGACCACACAAATTACCATCTTGATCAAAGTAATAAATTCTTAACAAAGAAATCAGTATAACTATTATGTAAACAGCAAGTGAGGATGATCATGGCAAGAACAGTAAAATTCGAGAAACTTGTTTCAGAGTCTTTTCGTAATAAATTTCCTGGCAGAACAGCTGTAGAACAATTTCATGTCTTAATTACAGACCCAATGATGATACAAATCCTATCTAAAAATAAAGAAAAGAAATCTTTTATAGACGAAGATAAAGAATCCATAGAGCTACTTAAAATCATCTTGGCTAGAGAGAAAGTATTTGTTCAACAGTATGATGGGCCTCATGACAGTAAATTGCGTCGTAATGATAGATATTTTTATTCTGACAAATTTCTGCGTGGTGAACTCTCCTACAGTAGTGAATTTCTTTTTGGTAATAGAATTATTCATAATAAGTTCTACCGTGATGGACTATCCGAATTCTTACTTAAATTATTAAATAATCGCAATTTTTTTTATCAAATGAAGAGTAATCGAAAAAATATAATGTTATTTTTGCTATTGTTTGAATATGAGAGTAATTGCTCTGATTCACATTATTGTAAGGTAGAATATAAACGAGCAATTTATTCCAACGCCAGACGACCATTTATAATAAAATTTCAGTTTCCAGAATGCATATCAAGCATGGAGATAGAAGACTGTCCTCTCGATAATCACATTATGGCTTTATATGTAAGAAACATGATTCGTGATGAGAATTTTATTAATTATTTAGTCAGCAATGAAGTAAATTTGAATGACTTCGTAGAAGGAATCTCAGCAATGAAGTATAAGAATAGAGATATTGCGACAGAGCTATTAAAAACTGTAATGAAAGAATTGTTAAAAAATGAGATTTTCATGAATAAAGTTACGGAAAATTTAGATACTATAACCAAGATGCTAAAATCAGACATTGTGGCAAGTTTATTGGAGAACAGAAGTTTTATAATAGATCTGGTAAGAGAAAACAAAGCTTTTATAATTCATATGGCAGAAATTGCAGGTTATGAAACAAAATACCTTAAACTTAACATCAGAATACCTGAAAACAATGACACATTATTAGTAAAGTGCTTTGAAGCAACATTGAGAGATGCACTTACTAGGATTATAGATAGAGAAGAAGAAGTTGAAGTTAATGTGGAATGCCGTGTACCATGTAAAGATAAGCTACCGTGTATGGGGCGATAGGTCATTGTCAGGCTAAGATTGCCAGTATAATTTCAAAAAATCTATTAAAAGCAGTAAATCAATATTTTCCTTTTTTATACGTTACAAGAACACTAAAAATTCAAAATCAATCCAGCTTCAATATTGTGTGTAGCAACGCTATCTACAATAAGCACGGGAATATTAACATAACGGTAACCAAGAGAGATTTTTAGTTCTGGCATGAAAGAGTAAGAAATACCGCTCTTTGCTTGATAAGCAGCCCAAGGTAGATTGATATTTATATTTTCGACTAATCCGCTAGCAAATCTAAAATTCACTGGCCCTACACCAAAGCCAACGTATGGAGCAACTGGTGTATTTTTAATATTGGGATTATAATATAAATTGAACATAATTGCCCATAGACTTGCTTGTTTTATATCGCTTACTTTTTTAATCTTTATACTAGAATTTATAACTTCAAACTCAATTTTGCCATTACCACCAACATGATATCCTAAAGCTGCACTACCGAGCCATTGAAAATCTATTGTGCTATCCTTGAATGGATTGAAAGCGTCATACACGCGGGTAAATCCTCTGTCGGACCCCCCAGCCCCAAGAATCTCATCTATCTTGCCTATTATTGTACTCACATCATTCATAACTGCATTAGGATTGTCATAATGTGTTTTTCCGCTACTAATACTAAAATAAAAATCACGTTTTTTCTTTTCTCCAGTTAATCCAAAATCTTGTAATGACTCAATTGCTGATGTTAATTCGTTTATTTTATTGGCTACATCTCTTTTTTTATTTTCAAATTGTTTTTTTTTAATCTGTTCATTACTAGGTGTTTTTGCAGAGCGCTTAGTTGTCTTTTTAGAATTTGTTGCAGTTTTGGAATCAACCAGTAATGTTTGGTTTACAGTTGTATTTTCTATTGATTGGTTCTCAGTCACTACATTTACATAGTGTTGATCACCTATTACTTTCCTGCAAATTGTTTGCATTTTTTTAGAATGTTTTTTGTTGATTTTTTCATTTCCTATAACAGCACTTTGTATTTCTAAAGGTTCCTTAATGCTTATATCAGCAACATAAAGGCTTGAGGATAGCAAGATAGGTAATATAAATAATTTTTTCATTTTCATATTTTCCTGCAATGAATATTTATAAAACATATTTAATGCTATATTGTTAATATAATGTTAATTATTACATCTAACATAATTATTATGAGAGCAATATACAGTTGAATTAAAATCGTTGATCTTACTATGTATATACTCAGTGAACCGAAATTCTCCTTAATGGCAAAGCAGCTAGGAGTGAACCAAAAGCAATCAGAAATGATCCAAGCCAGATTATTGGCATTCCAGGTTTATAGTATACTTTAGTTGCGATTTTATTCTGACTTTTATCAATTTCTCCAATTACAACGTAGATGTCAGAAAGTAAATTGTGATAAATACTACTTTCAACGTTTTTCTGACCTTCCACAAGGTAAAATCTGTATTCAGGTGTTATTGCGCCTAATATTTTGTTATTGGGCAAAGTTCTAATATCCATTGTTCCTCTTACTGCATGGAAATTTTTTCCTTTTATTAATTCAATGTTTTGCAAAGTAATTTTAAATTTATTAACTGTTATACTATCCCCTATTTTCAGGTAGCTTTCTTTTTTTTCCTGCCAACCAACTGAGCAAGCTATTCCAAACACTAGAATTGCCACTCCGGCATGTGCTATCATCATTGCATAGTAAGCTTTGGAAACTTTTCTTGCCAATAAAATTGATTCGCTAAAAGCTATATTAAATAAACGAATTCTCTTACTATATGCTTCTAAAATGAAGGCGAATAATGCTATAGAAATGGTAATCGATAATATAATCATTAGCTCCATGTGGAAGATAAACGGTAAAATAGCTGCAGCACTGCAGAATGAAAATCTATATTCACGAAATATTGGCATCAGGCTATTTCCCTGCCAACGGCAATATTGTCCCACCATTGTAAGCACTAAGATAGCAAGCGCTATAGGATTAAATAGAGCATTATAATACGGCGCTCCAACTGAAATTAGTTCACCTGTGAAATACTCAAGGAACATTGGATATAAAGTGCCAACAAAAACAACAAAAAAAGCTGTGATGAATAATAAATTGTTTATTAGCATCATTGTAAAGCGTGAGAAAAGGCTCCTTGTCATCTGAGTAGCTTGACTACTTAGATCCATATTTCTTTTATTCTTAGATTCCAGTGTTACGCACTGGAATGACATCAGAGATGTGCTCGTATACATGACAAATATAAATAAGCTACAGCCTGTAACCACACCAAGTAGAGCTAGAATATACAGTCCATATCTTGGATCATCTGCAAATGTGTGCACTGAAGTTAATATGCCGGAGCGAACTAAAAATGTTCCAGTTATACTCAATATAAAAGTTATAAGAGAAAGTAAAATAGCAAAATTCCTTAAAGTGTTGAAATTTCTTACCACGAGCAACAAATGTGTAAGCGCTACAGCAATTAGCCATGGTAACAAAGAAACATTTTCCACTGGATCCCAAAACCAAAATCCACCCCAACCAAGCTCACGATATGCCCACCAGCTTCCAAGACTAATGCCTAGAGTAAGCATTGACCAAGAAATAAGTACCCAGGGTTTTACAAGCTTTGCCCAAATATTTCCTTCAATTCTTGTAATTAGTCCAGCTATAGAGAGCGAAAAAGGAACGCTAAACCCAAGGTACCCCAAATATAGTATTGGTGGATGAATTGCAAGACCTATATCTTGCAATATTGGATTAAAACCCAGGCCATCTGTTTCGATGCTTTGCATTTTTGTGAATGGGTTGGATTCAATTAAAGTGAACAATAAAAAACAAAAACAAATCAAGCCTTGAGTGATTAGAGAGATCTTTTTTAAAGTTTGCTCAGGTGTGATTCCAGTGTCAGCTACTTTCATGACAGAAGGTATGCAAACATCCATCAAAAGTAAGTAAAAAGTAAGAACAAACACCCAAAGCAACATTGAACCTTCTTTATTCCCCCAAACACCGCAAATTTTATAGATTAAAGGCTTTGTTGTGTGCGAGTGGTAATATACGTTTTCAAGTGAGAAATCGTTTGTAATGTGGCAGTAAATTAAGATCGCTATTGCTGCAGATACACAAAAAAATATACCAGAAGTAATAAATCTGTAATGGATAAATGGTGTAAATGAATATATTAAAGATAATATACAAGATGTTAATAATAATATATTTCCAAGGTCAGGCATAAGATGCATTTATTTGTCTAAATGTTAATGGCATTGTCCTAATAATGCCATTACTAAGTAAAAATTAAGTACTAAACTTTTATACTTTTATTATATGACATTAATATTGTGAGGTAATATTATGAATCAAATTATAAATGCACTAAATCAAACTCTATTCAATTGGAATAATCAAGTAACAAAAAAGTCTAATAAGCTAATAAAGGTACAACACGCTGAGCCAATAGCAGAAAAAAACCTTTATACTATTTTAGGGTTTAAAAGTGGAGAAGATTTTGAGAATAAGATCAATAGGCTTGTTAACAAAGAAATTTGGCAATTATTTGTCAACGTATTTGAAAAGGAGATAGGGTATGCAGCAAATAAGGAAGTTGTAAAAAATATTATTTGTAACATCGCAAAGAGTCATCGTGGTAATGCATTCATCAAAACTGAACACATCATATTAAATGAGAAACAGGGCAGTAAAAAAGGAGAAAAAGCAATTAAAAAGGCTATTGGCATTTTGAAGGAAATGAATGCTCAAAAAGCACTCGAAGAATTATCCATCATGAAGGAACAAGCTGAAGGTTTTTTACAAAGTGATTTTTATCAAGCCCAGAGCAAGCAGCTTCAAGGGTTTGCTCCATCTGGTGCACAGCTCTTCGAAAAAACTCTACAATATATAAAATCATTGGAAAAATTATCTGCAGTCAAAAAAGACGAATTAGTTAAAGGTTTTCTAGAGAATCACGTTAAATCATTAAATAAAAACTATCCTAAATTACAAGACAAAATAACAGATGTTATAGCAGTACTATCAAGTGGTGAATTGAGAGAAGCTTATAATGAAGGTATAGAAGAAGGGACATTACTGACAATGGCATCTTATAAAGAATGCAAACGCCAGTTTGACAAAGCGAATGAAATAAGAAATGGATCTAAAGCTATATCTGAAACAAAAGAACTAGAGACAGATATAGAAGGAATTGATGGATTAATGAAAAATCTGATAGAATCAACTGATGACATTGTAAAAAGTAAAGAGGCAATTCTTAACTGTAAAGATTTACAAAGTTCTTACATCAAAGAGAAAGAAGAGCATCCATTTAGGGGTACATCGTGCCAAAAAATGATTGATATATACCAAGGAAGAATTGTAGAATATCATGAACAAGTTAATCGAAATCTAAATCAAGCAAGAGAAATGGTAAATCATATTTCTCAAGCAACGAAAAATTTGCCTGATATCAAAGAGTTCCAGAAAGTAATATGTGATATATACAAACAACAAAATACACAAGAAGTTAAAGAGACAATTGGCTCAGCTTTAAATTATTTAGCAAACGCACAGAATAAAATGTATATTCAACTGGAAAATCCTTCAACAGACCTCAGAGCTTCACACATTCATTCTAAAACTGAGGTAACTAGATTATAGCATTACAATTCCAGTGTGTGATATCTGTATCATAAAGGTCATCTAATTGATGGCCTTTACATGGGTAAAATTTGCGATGAAAAATATCTCATTATTCTTCTAATTGGGATAAGTTTGTTTCTTTAGCGCAGGTTTAATGTTATCATCGATGAGCTGCTATGAACGTATTGAATGAATATTAATATAAAAAATCTAGTTAGTACTTTTTCTAAATTGCCAAGTTTGGGTCCTTCCTCATCTCGCAGATTGGTTATACATTTACTACAAAACAAGCAGAAAGTTATGTTGCCTCTTGCATCTTCAATTAAAGAGTTGGCAGATCTCATAATAGAGTGCAAAGTTTGCGGAAATTTAGATGTAAAATCACCGTGTTCTATTTGTGTTGATCCAAAACGTGACCCTAAAACATTGTGTGTAGTGGAAGAATTGGGGGATCTATGGGCGTTTGAAAAAGGAAGCATATATTTAGGGTTATACCATGTTTTGGGAGGCAGGTTATCTGCAATAAATGGAGTAGGTCCAAAAGAACTGAACCTTGATACTATTTCTAGAAGAGTGGTAGAGTCTAAAATTGAAGAGGTAATTATTGCAATTAATCCAACGCTAGAAGGTCAAGTTACTGCGCAATACATAATTGAATTGTTAAAAAACTTAAATGTGAAAATATCACACCTTGCTTGTGGCATACCAATGGGCGGAGAAATTGATTATTTAGATGAAGGAACCCTGAAAGCAGCACTAACTTTAAGGCAGCAATACGAGTTAAATATAAAATAAGAGATATGTGCTTAAAAAAACTTATATCATTGATAACATTCAAGAAGAAAGAGTGGAAGGCACCACCAAAGGTGGTGCCGTGGAAAAATGACTACCTAGACTATAAGCAATTTGCAAACAAGTGCAACACTATAGTTAAAGAAATTGAAGAACTTTTTACTGTAATATCTTTAGAAGGATATGATGGGTGGGGTAAGACTTTTTTCCTTAAAGAATGGGTAAAGGCACTAAAACAGCAAGATGAAATAGCAGCTTATTATAGCGCATGGGATATCAATGCACTTGATCAACCACTTCCATCTTTTTTGAATTTTTTATTTGAGGATTTATTTGCATCATATGAAGTAAAGAGAAGCGTTATACAACAGTTCAAGAACATAAACCAAGAGCTATTTACTTTAAATACGCTAGGGAAGTTAATTAGTAAATCTCCGCTTTCTATGCTTTCTGTTCTCCTTGATGCTACCAAAGAGGCTGATAAAAAAGACATTGGTGCTGTTTTAAGAGAATTGAATAATCTACAAAAAAGACAAGAAAATATTAAAGATTTTAAAGATCAATTGACAAAAGTGGTTAATAAAATCAGAAAAGATAAAAACATTTATATAATGGTAGATAATCTTGATATATGCCGTCCTAAATTTATTGTCGATTTTTTAGAATCTATAAAGTACATGCTTGACATAGAAGGGCTTGTTTTCATTATTTCTGTCAGTAAAGATAAAAGCAACGTGCATAAATCTATTAATACAATACTCGGGCCAAATTTTGATCTAAAATCTTTTACCGACTTATCTTTGCACTTACAAAAACGACCTATAGAGAGATTTACAAAAGAATTATTTAAAAATATCAAATTACCAACAAAATCAAAAAATTTGATTATAGATAGTTTTATATTTTATGCAGGGAGCCTGTCACTATCATTAAAAACGATAGAATACTGCGCAAAGAAAATAAAGCTATGTCTCTTAAGTGACACAAAGGAAGAGCTACCTATTCCAAATTTGTTTTCATTTTTGGTAATATTGCAGTCAATAAATATTGATATTTATGACGAGTTAGATTTTTCAGCAAAAAAAGCATTGGAAAAAATTGAAAATGAATACAAGCCTGCAATTTTAAATCATCCAGGTGGTGAAGAAGAATGGGAAAAATTAAGAACTTCTCTGGAAATCGCTTTTGCAAGTGAGGAATCAGAAATTAACACAAGTGTAAAGCAGATAAAGGCTATGCTATAGAACTTTTTAAAGTAAATAATATTAGCTATAAATGTGGCAATGTGGAAGTATGTATTGTATAATATGTACTCTTATCAAATAGGTGATTTATGGATTTAAGTAAAATAACGTCAACACCAGATGCAGTAAATGTGGTAATTGAAATAAGTGCAAATTCCGAGCCAGTAAAGTATGAGTTCAATAAAGAATTCGGATTATTACAAGTTGACAGGTTTTTATCTGCCTCAATGACTTACCCTTGCAATTACGGATTTATACCAAATACCAATGCAGATGATGGCGACCCTGTTGATGTTCTTGTATTAACTCAATTTCCTTTAGCGCCTAGTGTTTTAATATCGGTGCGCCCAATAGGAGCATTGTTCACTAAAGATGAAAAGGGAAAAGATGAAAAAATATTAGCTGTGCCTATTTCCAGTGTTGATCACTATTATGATAATATAAAAAACTACTCTGATTTACCTAAAAATTTGCTTGATAAAATTGCTCATTTCTTTTCGCACTATAAAGACTTGGAGAAAGGAAAAACAGTAGCAGTTGGAGAGTGGGTTAGTGCTGAAGAGGCAAAGAAAATCATCTTTGTTGAGTAGGCTTGTTAAAAGAGATAATCAACGCTTCCTGTTAAAAAGCATTAGACAGGTTGCAAAGCTCTTGGTATTATTAAATTATTATATTTTAGGTAAGTTAAAATTGGAAGGGTGGCCGAGCGGCTGAAGGCGGCGGTTTGCTAAACCGTTATACGATTGAAAAGTCGTATCGAGGGTTCGAATCCCTCTCCTTCCGCACTATTGTAAAAAGTATGCTAACTTACAAAAGCAGGAAAAGTCAGTAGATTAAATATGTTGCAAAGGCAATAATAAAGTTGTGATAGTGCATTAAATACACCTATCTAATCTTGCAATCCAAATTCTTAGTTTAAAAACAACAAAAGATATAGGTGAGATCTTTCTATTGGAAATTATCTTAATGGATTCTTCACTTTTACATAATATTCTAGTTAATATATTATGTAAATAGGTAGAGATTATGTTTAGAAATGAAAAACATGGTGTAAGTATAAGCAGTAGTGCGCTTCAAAGGAAATTTAAAAGAGTGGATCCAAGTACTGCAATAGGTGGTCAAGGAGACACATTACTTCATACAGTTCTTGCACAAAAGCTTTTATCAGAAGAAGATTTCGAGAAAGTGAGTGAGTTTTTTCGTGAAAACACATTCTTGCTTACAGAAAGAAATAGTGATGGTAACACACCTATACATGTAGCTGCTGAATTTATCCATAGTAATGTTATAGCTACAGCATTCTCACAGATAGATTTGTATCCAGTAATAGGGCCGGTAAGGATTGTGAATGTCATGGAGAAAAACAAACAAGGCAAAAACCCTCTGCATTTAGCTGTTGAGAATAAACATCTGATAAATATTAATAATAGACATCTAAAATCCGTACAGATTATTGTTGAGTATTTGGGTGCGTTCATTAATGTACCAGATGAGCAAGGAAGAACACCTTTGCATATTGCTATTTTGGCATATATAGAGGGTATGAAGGACCCATCTAAAAGTGTTAATTATTATGGTATAGTAGAAAAACTTTTGAATATTCCAAATATAGATACTGAAATAACAGATAATGACGGTAACAGTATCTATGACGATATCACAAGATGTGGAGATAAAAAATTAATAGCTTTATTTATTGAGCATTACAGCAAAAAAAAAGCAGAAGCAAAATTAAAACTTGAAAATTCTGGTAAATCAGCAAAAAGAAAAGAAAATCTTTCCAAAAGGTGTAATCTAAGTACTGTAGGACTTAGTGGAGCAGGTGGTGTTTTTACATTAGGTCATGAATACCACAATTTAGTTTTGCTTTCTGAAAAAGCTGTTAGCATACTCAAGTTTGTAGCTGTAGCACCCTCTTCAGCTTCCACGATCCTTCTTCCCATTGCACTATATTTACATTATCAATCATCCCGTTGTAAAAAAGAGTATGACCTGCAAGGTGAAGATATAGAAAAATGCAAAATAAAGATAGAAAAACTATACAACATATTGAAAAATATTGAGCACAACGAAGTAATAACAAGATTGGAGAATAGTTTGCAAGAGAGTCAAAAAGAGCTAAAAGAATTGTCAGAAATTGACAGTAAATTAATAGCAGACAGTTTGTTAGATATTAAAAGTCTATTAGAAGAAGAGTCATGTCGTATCAAACAAACAACATCTACTATAGTGCTTACAAATATAGAGCAGAGCTGCGATGAGCACAGAAGAGTATCTTGTATACCACGAATCATGCAGTACAAAGCCAATAGGAAGAATAGTGAAGTACTACCATTCACAATACCAGAAATAACATATTCGGAAAGCATAGAAGGACCATCATCATCAACTATGCCAGAAACAATACACTCGAAAAGCAGCAAACGACCTTCATCAACTTTGCATGTGCCAATAACTCATGCGAATTCTGTTCCAACATCAAATGTAGAAGAGGAAGATAAATATGATTTTAGACCTAGAACATCATCCTGCGGAGCACGTTTTAATGTTAATAGGAGACCATCAACGACATTACAATCACCACAACCTTCAATCGTGAAAAAAGATGTTTCTTGTGGTCGACCATAAGTAAAATTATATAATAAAGAAATATTTACTGTAAATAGATTGAAAAGAATTTATTGGCTACTAATTATCAATGTGATTGCCTTGTTTTCTATTGGCATAGCTGTTCAATACTCTTCTGCTGGAGGAAAATGGGTACCACTTGCGGTACATCAATTAGTCATATTTTCCGCCTTTTTCATATTAGCTATAATTATGTCATTTATAGAGCTAGATTTTTATCAAAAGCACGCTTACTTTTTTTATACAGCATCGATCATTTTATTACTATTTGTGAACTTTTTCGGTATGCACATAATGGGCGCAACAAGGTGGATAAGAATAGGATCAATTAACTTACAACCATCAGAATTTGCAAAAGTCGGCTTAATACTTGCACTTGCTTGTTATTTTGATAAGCAAAGCGTATATAAAATGATGGAGTTTAAAAAATTGCTTAAAGCGCTCATAATTATTTTCTTGCCTGTGCTCTTAGTGTTAAAGCAGCCTAATTTAGGTACAGCTATAATAATGCTATTTGTAGGAGCATCAATTATATTTACTGCAATAATAAAAAGATCTCATTTAGTAATTTGTGGAACGCTTGGCATCTTTTCAGTACCAGCTATTTGGCCTTTTTTACGTTCTTATCACAAGCAAAGAATATTGTCATTTTTAGATTCATCAGTGGATCCACTTGGTATAGGTTACAATGCACAGCAATCTCAAATAGCAATTGGTTCTGGCGGGATGTTTGGTAAGGGTTTTGTTAATGGAAGTCAGTCTCAACTTGGATTTTTACCAGAAAAGCACACAGATTTTGCTTTTGCTGTTCTGAGTGAAGAATGGGGATTTTTAGGTAGTATGGCTTTAATTTTTCTCTACACTACACTGCTTGCTATAATATTCTCTATCGCTTATAGGTCAAAAAATTATTTTTCCAAGTTGGTTTCTATCGGAGTTTTCGCTTTTTTTGGTGCTCACTTCTTCATAAATATCGGAATGACAATAGGACTTTTACCAGTAATAGGTGACCCACTACCATTTCTCTCCTATGGAGGTAGCACAACGTCCGCAAGTTTAATATGCATAGGGCTACTGCTAGCAATCAAGGCAAATGAGAGAGATTTCAAACTAAATCCTCAATTTTATCAATAAGTAATCCTATACAAACACTCTTAATCGTTGCTAATTCCTTTTCTTTTTATACTCTTTATAAAATATCCGTAGAGTAAGAATATACTTCTGCCTTATCACACCTAGATATACATTCATCAAATTCAGACTGCCCAAGCGCCAATTTATTTAAACACTGTGTTTTACATCCAAAATTGCTATAAGTACCAGTATTAACATTATTGGTGTTGGTGTTATTATTATCAATTTCTATATTTTTCATGATTATTTTTCCTATAAGTAAAATATCTATTTTAGTATAAAGTAGTAAAGTAATTAATAATATGTCTGTTTTTCAGAATTGGTTTAATAGACCACTTGCATAACCAATGTCAATTGCCTTGAAAATAAGCTCTTGCAGGTCTTAGCTTCTGCTATCTTATTGTTTAGCTTGCCAGTTAGCTTTTATGAAGCAGTTGAACGTGCGCTATGGAGTTTTATGAACTTTAGTCTTGCTTCTACTTTGTGCACAGGTATTTTTCCACTTACACTCTTTAAAGCTGTAGACATATTTAGTAATTTTGTATAAAGCGCTTCAGCATTTTTCAAGTCTGATAATCTATCTAAAATAATAGCTAGATTGTATGTGTAAAAAACGTTGTTTTGATCAAGAGAAACCGCATTTACCATATATTCCTTAGCTTTCACAAAATCCTTCTGTTCCATATAGATTAAACCTAAATTTGCCAATAAAGGAGCGTAATTTTTATGCGTATCATACAATTTCAACATTTCTTCCAATGCAAGATCATGATCATATTGTGAAATTATTGTCAGAAAATTTTCTAATATATAAGGGTTATCAGGATATTCTTTTAGTAGTCTCACATATATATCTGTAGCTTTTTTGTATTCTTTATTGGTGTAATAAATATTTCCCAATCCAATTAAAGCATTTTTATGATAAGGAAATTTTGTAGTAATTTGATTAAGAAGAGAAATGGCTGTTTTACTGTCCCCTGATTCAAAATAACCTTTTGCCTTTTTTAAAGTAGAATGTATATCAAAATTCTTGTCGGAATTTTGTGCAATTCTGATGTTAAACTTACTACTTTTTTTCTCAACAATACCATCATCTTCATACTTTTTATCAGTTTTGATATGCTTAGCAATGTTATTAAAGGTTTTTTGTATCTTCAAATTTTCATCAGCATAAAGATGAGAAAAGTTTAATAGGATTATAATACAAACTGATATACGTAATAACACAGTAAAAACTTATAAATGCTGATGTACCTATTCCATAGAATAGTGAAGATATTATTAATTAGCAGGTCGCCCCGCTAACAAGTAGCGGGGTTTTTGGTGAATAATCCTAAATTAATTTACTCTCACTGTACCCATTTTTTTTGGATAGTACTACTACCAGCACGTAAATCTGTAATAGATCCAGATGGTGAGCTGCTAGGATCGCTTGGGTTTTCTGCTTGATCTTGTGGCTGTATTTCCTTGGAAGTACTCATTGAATCTGATGTAAGACCACCTCTAACATTATGCGATTCTGGTATAGTGAGTACGCACCAAGGTCTTCGTAATTCTGGAGATCCATTTTGTTCTGATCTTTGTGGTTTTGGAGGTCCTGCCTGATTGGTACTTTGAGAAAGAAGTGGCTCAAGCCCAGCTTTCTTTTCTGCTCTCTGAAGATCATATTGACCTGTTTTTTTATAATGATTATAAACTATTTTTGCTCCTATTCCTAGTACTATTGGTCCTAATATTCCTCCTGTTAGTCCTGTTAATGCTAAAAACACTGTTCCACCAAGAATTGTTCCTTTTGAGATAGCTGGTACTGCAGTTGGTTCTTCTACGTCGGTTTCATTGAGTACACGACTGTTTCCCCTAGTTCCGTTTACTAATCCACTCTTCCATGTATCTGTTCCATTCCCAATGTCAAATGCTCCATCTGCAATTTGCTTTTCATCAGTATAATGGGGAACTTCTTTTGTTGTATAATCAATTCCTTCAAATGACTCTGTTGTTGTACCAACAGTACTCACACTTTCGTTGGAAGTTGTTTCTGTACTAGGGGTTGTAGTGAAAATATTGCTCAATCCTGGAAAATACTTATTTATAAACTCTCCATTAGGAAGAAAAGCATCAGCCCAACGACCTTGTCCTTTTTGTTCATGTTTATCATCGATCCTAGGATTTAAAACTTTACCTAAAGTAGGGATAATTGAGTGTAAGAACTCTTTACCGGTGTACAGTTTATTTGGTTCTAGCTTACGTGCTTTTTCAAATGTTTGCTTCCATTGTTCATGTTTTTCATCTTTTTTAGTTAATCTATCTATTGGCTCACCATTTTCATTGAAAATAAGTATTTCACCATTACTCTGGTATATGGAAAAAAGCCGTTTAGTAGTGTGATTCTCTGTAACATTGAAATGTACAGAACCTTTAGATCGAGACACACTAACCAGTACTCCATATGCCCTGATTGAGCTGTATAAGTTACTTAACTTCTTGTTTCGTTCTAGCGTAGTCTCCATAACCCAATTTTGTCCTTTTTCTATTGCACCTTCAACTGTAGCAGAAGTGTTTATTGAACTTTGTGTGCTAGTAGACCTACGGTTGGAAGTAACATCACTCTTAGGTGTTGTTGCACCCTTTGAAAGTGATAAATCATTATTAGTAGTAGTTATAACAGCCATCTCGACTCCTCAAATTAATTAATAAAAATAACATTTGGATTAACAAATATTCTCCTATATATAATCAATAAATCATTTAAGTCTATAGCTTTTTATTGAAGTTTTTATGCAAAGAATTATTTTTATTATACTATACGATGTATATATTAACACATGAATTCAACTCACAGGTGGATTGCTTTAGCTACAGTTGTTTTAAGATATTGTTGTCACATTTTATAAAGTGAATTATCCTAAAAAGGTCTATTGATAACATCGAAATCGTACAGTATGTTTATAAAGAAAGAGCAGGAAATAATGGAAGAAAAATTAATATATTACTTTAGCAAGAAAAGATGTGAAGGAAATGCAGAAATGAAAAATCTGCTTGGAGGAAAGGGGGCGAATTTAGCAGAGATGTGTAATGTTGGCATTCCTGTTCCACCTGGTTTCACAATTTCCACTGCTGCTTGTAAAGTCTATTATCAAGATAGTGGGTCTTCTGTCATCCCAGTAGAATCTCATGTCATTCCGGTAAAACCCAGTGTCATCCAAGTAGCTGACTACTCGGATCCAGAAAAGAATGTAGATTCCAGCGTCACGCGCTGGAATGACATATGTGGTGAAATCAAAAAGCATATGACAATGCTCGAAAACGACATCGGTTGTAAATTCGGTGACTCAAGTAATCCTTTGTTAGTTTCCATACGCTCCGGTAGTGTCAATTCAATGCCTGGTATGCTTGACACTATTTTAAATGTTGGTCTAAATGATGAAACTGTTACTCAGCTTGCGAAAAAAAGTGGTGAACGCTTTGCTTATGATAGCTATTGCCGCTTTATTGCTATGTATTCCAATGTTGTGTTACAGCTGAGCCACAATTTATTTCAAAGTGTTATTGACAATGAGCAACGCAAAAATGGAGTGCAAAGTTTAGCTGAGCTTGACGTTGACACTTTAAAAAGAATAGTTAACGATTTTAAAAAGATAGTACATGAAAAAACGGAAAGACATTTTCCACAAAATGTTGAGGAGCAGTTATTAAGCTCGGTAAATGCAGTGTTTGCATCTTGGAAAAATGACAGAGCTATTTCTTATAGAAGAATACATAATATTTCTGAAGATCTTGGGACTGCAGTGAACATACAATCAATGGTTTTTGGTAATTTAAACGACAATTCTGCAACTGGCGTGATATTTACACGGAATCCTTCAACTGGAGAAAAGAAGTGTTTCGGTGAATTTTTGGTCAATGCTCAAGGTGAAGATGTGGTCTCTGGAGTTTATACTCCTATGCAAATTGATGGAGATCAAAAAAACACTATGGAAAAACTAATGCCTAGTGTTTATAGAGAGCTATGCGAGGTATGTGAAAAACTTGAAGGGCATTATAAAGACATGCAGGATATAGAATTTACTGTTCAGGACGGCAAATTATGGATTTTGCAGACCAGGTCAGGTAAGCGTACTGCTGAGGCCGCTATTCGCATAGTAGTTGATATGGTGAATGATGGAACAATTACAAAAGAGGAAGGAATACTAAGAATCGACCCAAAAACTTTTGATCATTTATTGCACCCAATCCTTGATATTAAGGGTGATCAAAAAATAATAGGGAAGGGGCTGCCTGCTTCTCCAGGGGTTGCTTCTGGGTATGTAGTGTTTAGTGCAAGTGATGCTGAAAAATCTGCAGAGCAGGGTGAAAAAGTAATTTTAGTGAGGTCAGAAACTAGCCCTGAGGACATTAATGGGATGAATGCTGCAAATGGTATAGTAACAGCAAGGGGAGGAATGACATCACATGCTGCTGTTGTTACAAGAGGAATGGGTAAGCCATGTATTTGCAGTGTAAGCGGGCTTTCTATAGATAAGAATGGAACTTTTTTTCTACTTGGAGAAACAAAAGTAAATAAAGGTGATCCAATTACCATCAACGGCAGCACAGGTGAGGTTATGCTCGGCATTCTTCCTACTGTTTTGCCTCAATTGTCGAATGAATTTAAAACAGTGATGAATTGGATAGATGGAATAAAAACAATCAAAGTGAGAGCAAACGCTGATACTCCAAAAGATGCAAAAATTGCCAAAGAATTTGGTGCAGAAGGTATAGGTTTGTGCCGCACAGAACATATGTTTTTTGCTAGTGATAGAATTGAATTCATTCAGAAATTAATAATAGCTGATGACGAAAATGAGAGAGCGAGCGCATTAAATAGACTGGAAGAGATGCAAAAGTCTGATTTCAAAGAAATATTTTCTATAATGGAGGGTAGAGAAGTTACCATACGCTTGCTTGATCCCCCGTTACATGAATTTTTGCCTAATAATCAATCAACTATAGAAAAAATTGCTAAATCGCTGAATAAATCAGTTGAGTCAGTGGAAAGTAAAATAGCGCAGTTATCGGAAAAAAATCCGATGCTTGGTCATAGAGGTTGTAGACTTGCTATTTCTCACCCTGAAATATATAGCATGCAAATCAGAGCAATACTAAGTGCTGCAGAGGAGCTAAAAAAGGAAAAAAATGTGAAAATAAAACCTGAAATCATGATTCCTTTCATAATGAACGAAAAAGAATTCGTCCTGATATGTGAGCTAGCTAAAAAAGAAGCCTCTGTCATCTTACAGATGCAGATTCCAACGTCACATGCTGGAATGGCACCAGATATGGGGTATGCAGATAAGACTTACTCAATTGGAACTATGATAGAGCTACCACGAGCAGCATTAATTGCTGATAAGTTAGCAAAATATGCAGAATTTTTTAGTTTTGGCACTAATGATTTAACACAAACAACTATGGGGCTTTCGAGAGACGATTCAGTTAATTTTCTTGATTCCTACAAGGCAAACAACATATTTGAAAATGATCCATTTGAAGCACTGGACACTGAAGGAGTTGGTGAGTTAATAAAAATAGCGATTGAAAGAGGTAAAAAAACACGAAAAGAAATTAAGCTTGGTATATGTGGAGAGCATGGTGCGGATCCAGAATCTATAAAGTTTTTTATTGAATCAGGTTTAGATTACGTCTCATGCTCACCTTACAGAGTGCCAATTGCAAAATTAGTTGCAGCACAGTCTAGTATAAAGCTTAAAAAACATTAGTAAAACCGTATTATGAGACTACCTTACAGGTGATATAGCTAATATAAATAAGGTTTCCCGAATAGAATCAGTAATATTTAAACAACTTTTGAAAAGAAGAAGTTGTCATCCCAGTGCGTGACACACAACTGTACGAACATCCCGTAAAGCGATAGGTCTTGTGTTAAGTATCAACTACTGGTATAGCTAACACAGATAAGCTTTCCCCGATTTTTGAAAAATAAAATCAATAGCAGCGTTAACATCTGGCCAGAAAATTGGCAGTATTTTTCTCACAGCATGTTTAATTGCAAACCAAAAATGCTCAATTGGATTCAAATCTTACTTTTACCCATAACTTTGAGAAGTTATTATGTGAAGCATAACCATGCTCTCTCTAAGATTTTCATAGCCTCGCCATAGAGTCATACTTCCTGGTAAATTATCACCTTTTCTATTCATAAACCCACCTAATTTTCCTAACCAAATAATAGCTTGTTTTATGTTTGGAGGTTCTTCGGGCAATGTGGCCACTTGATGCTCACGTATGTAAAGAGCTTTCCACTCTTCATTGCTTAGAACCTTAGTGCAAGCCTCCATAGGATGCGATAAAGCCACTTTTGTTAAATATAAAATTTTAAATGTAATAATGCTCTTTATAGCAATTAATTTCTGTAGCCTTTCCTTTGTAGTTAAACGAGAGCTTTCTATTTTACATCCTGATTTTAAAATTCTAAAGTATTCTTCAATTTTCCATCGTAGCTTATACCAATTTATCCTTTCTATGGCATCTAAAGTGCTATTAACTGGTACATTAGTTAACAAAGTCCAATCGATAGCTTCAACTCCTTTAGGAGGATCCATTTCCTTTGCGCTTACCACATATACAGCGACTTTATCACTTATTTTATGTGCTGTATCTTTTGACCCATAAATGTAAGGCGCTCTGATAGGTATATAGCCTTTCATATATTTTACTTCAATATTTGCTTTTCTTGACTTCTGGTGCCCGTTTTTAGCAACTTCCAAGACGATTTTCTCTTTTACCGGAAGTTGAGCTATGCGTGTTTGCAAATCTGTTTTTCCCTCTTCAGTACAGATAAATTTTCTATTAGCTCGGTTACGGATTACATAAAAACTACCCAATGATTCAGCTATCCATAAAAATTTGAAGATATCTGCTTCCCTATCACCAAGAGTGACAAGTTGTACATCTTTGGAAACGTTATTTATGGTTTCTTTTAGTGTAAAGGTCAACTAATTCGATGACAAAAATGTTAAGATAAAAGAAACATTTTTGAGGGAGTTAGGTATGAGAAGAAACACAGAAGATAAAACTTTAGAGAGAAATTACCAAAGTAAATGGAGATTTTTGATCAAAGAATATGAGCAAACAAAGGCAAAAAAGCATCCATTTTATAGATTTGTAGGCGATTTTTATCACGCTAATGGAATCAACAGACAAACATTCTGTAAATATTATAATAGGTATAGAAATAGCGGATTAGAAAAAGAGTTTTTACCAAGAAAAAGAGGTCCAAGATGGGAAAGTAGAAGAACAGATATTGAAATAGAAAAAGCAGTTATAGAGGAGCGGAAAAAAGGGATAAATAAATATGAAATTTGTGCTATACTAGCAAAAAAGTTGGGCAACAAAACACCTTCTCCATCTGGTATATATAATATTATTAAGAGAGCCGGCATGAATAAGTTGAGCACAAAAGAAAAAGAGGTGAAGAGAAAGATAATCAGGGAAAAAGCTGGAGAATTGGCACATATAGACTGTCATTATTTGAGTAAAGATATGATAATAAATGAGAGCAAAAGATACTATTTAGTGTGTGTAATAGACGATGCAAGCCGTATAGCATGGGCAGAAGTTTTAGAAAATATTCAGAGTCTGAATGTAATGTTTGCAGTGCTCAGATGTTTTAATTATATAAAGCAAAGTTACAGTATTCAGTTCAAAGAAGTAATGACAGACAATGGACCAGAGTTTGCATCAAGAAGTAATTTGGATGGACATCCATTTGAAAGAATGTTAGTTGAAATTGGCTTAAAGCATTTATATACAAGGCCATATAGACCACAAACAAATGGAAAAGTAGAGCGCTTTTGGCGGACTTTAAATGATGATTTGATTGAGGGTACAACGTTTGAGACTGCTCAGGAATTTAAAGATGAATTGTTTAGATATTTAATTTATTACAATGAACACAGGCCGCATCAAGCTCTTGGAGGTATCGCTCCTTTGGGCTTTTTGCAAAATTTGTCAATGAATTAGTTGACCTTTACAATCCCAGTGCGTGACACTTGTATCTTTATGATGTGAGGCATTAGAGCTAAAATACCACGCAGGGAGGGTGAAGCCGACTTGACACTAACGCCAATAAGGCCGAATTCCAGATTTTGCTCCCCTCCCATAGAGTTAAAAGACTGAACAGTATCTTTGGAATTATATCCCGTATTACAAGGTTAGTCTAAACTCTCAGTTTATTTATAGTCTTGGAGGTAATTTTATGCAAGTAAATGCTATTTTGGGTGTGGATATTTCAAAAAAGAAATTTGATGTTTGTTTGCTGATGGACAATAAAAAACGACACAAAGTCTTTCAAAATAATCAGGATGGCTTTGCAAAGCTTGTGGTTTGGTGCAATGGCCATGGAGCAAATCTTATTCATCTGTGTCTTGAGGCAACTAGCTGGTATGGGGAAGATTTGGCTACTTTTATGCACGATTTAGGGCATAATGTTAGTATAGTAAACCCGGCTCAAATCAAGGCTTTTGGCAAAAGTGAGCTGCTCAGAAATAAAACAGATAAATCAGATGCAGCTATGATAGCTAGATTTTGTATCGCTAATAAACCTGCTCTTTGGAAACCAATTGCACCTGAAATGAGGCATTTAAGAGATCTTTACCGTTGTATGCAATCGCTAAAAAATGATAAATTGCAACAGATGAACCGCTTGGAAAATGAAAATATGCATTCCAGCTGCAAAGAAGCTATATCTAAGGTAATTTTGGCAATAGAGGAGCAAATTATTGTTCTCGAAACAGAAATTAATGAGCATATAAATCACTATCCACATCTAAAAAATATGGTAGAAAACCTCAAGACTATAAAAGGTATAGGACATCTTACTGCTGTTGCTGTTATTGCAGAAATGCCAGCGGCTGATAATTTTGACAATGCTAAGCAATTTACAGCTTTTGCTGGTCTAAATCCAGGACATTATGAATCTGGATCGTCTGTAAGTAAGAGAAGTTGCATATGTAAAATAGGATCTGAGCGCGTCCGAAAAGCCCTTTATATGCCAGCTATAGTAGTCAAAAACCATAATAATCATTTTCAAAAATTTTGTCAGCGTCTAGCAAGTAAAGGTAAATGCCCAAAAGTCATAGTCCTTGCGTTAATGAGAAAATTAATGCATGTCTTTTTTGGTATTCTTAAAAACAATCAACCATTTAATTGTAATTTAGTTGGATAATTTGTTTGACATCAAAGACAGTATCTGGGATCTAGCAAGCGAAGGTTGCATATAATACGTTGTTGGCATTGAAAATATATAAATAGATTCTAGCGTCACGCGCTAGAATGACAAAGGCGTGTAGTATTTTTGAGCTATGCAACAAAGCCGGATGACAGGAGGAGTGCTAATGAAATGACACCAAAGGTTGATGTTTTTGGTTTACTTTCTCGCTAAATTAGACGTTCGTACAGTTGTGGATTTATTCGCGGTATCTCAGCATAGATCCCGCTGACAAGCAGCAGGATGACGAGGTTTTTCGATTATTAATGGCTTTGTTGCATAGCTACTTTCTCATTTCCTTTCCCAAGAAATTAGATCATGCAATCAACTGAAATTTAGCGATGCCAATATTAATAAATTCATTGAGTAAATTGCATTTTATTATTACTTCGTTTCTGCGATTTTCTTCCGATTTGTTCTTTAAATGAAATCCAAATATACGCTTAAATCTCCAAAAAAAACCCTCTATGTGAGCCCTTTTTCCATAATTTACATCTTTTTTCCACACCTCTACACCTTCTGCGTGATTTTTATGCATTTTTATTAATTTAATTGCTTCATTTCGATCACACATATAGTCGAATTTTGAACATTCTACTGCATTAACATACTTACTTTTACCCACAAATATAAAAAAGCTAGTAAAATAGCAAATTCATATATTTGATAAAGGGTTTAAAAATGTACGGAGTAAATACAAATACGCAATATACTGATAGCTTAGGGGACAAATGGCTAGAAAGAGAGTTGAGACATGTTAATCTGGGAGATATAAGGCTTAATAAGAGGCTTATTACAACAAGTTATCTTATAGAGCGTAAGGCATCTGGATCAATTAATCAAAGTTGTGGTGGATGGAAAGAAGCTAAGGGCGCGTACAGGTTGTTTAGTAATGAAAAGCTTGAGGCCGAGAAAATTTATTCTTCTCATCATAAAGAAACAGCGGAAAGGATAAAAGGAAATAAGCTTATATTTTCAATCCAAGATACTAGTTATTTGGATTTTGACTCTCATATAAATACCAAAGGGCTAGGCAGTATTTCTAAAGCTTATACAAAGCATAAAAAGGGTTTGCTGCTGCATAGTGCCTTAATGGTCAGTAAAGAAGGATTACCTTTAGGTTTATCTTCTCAACAGTGCTGGGCGCGTCCCGCTAGAAAAGAAGAAACAGCAAAAGAAAAAGCAAATAGGAAATACCGTACTTCTATAGAGGAGAAAGAAAGTTATAAGTGGATAGCAGCACTAAAAGAAACCATAAATAACGTTTCCAAAGATGTACAACTTGTCACTCTTGGTGATAGGGAAGCAGATATCTTCAAATTTTTATGGATAGCTGAATCATTGGGTAGTTTTTATGTAATCCGTAACCGAGCTAATAGAAAATTTATCTGTACTGAAGAGGGAAAAACAGATTTGCAAACACGCATAGCTCAACTTCCGGTAAAAGAGAAAATCGTCTTGGAAGTTGCTAAAAACGGGCACCAGAAGTCAAGAAAAGCAAATATTGAAGTAAAATATATGAAAGGCTATATACCTATCAGAGCGCCTTACATTTATGGGTCAAAAGATACAGCACATAAAATAAGTGATAAAGTCGCTGTATATGTGGTAAGCGCAAAGGAAATGGATCCTCCTAAAGGAGTTGAAGCTATCGATTGGACTTTGTTAACTAATGTACCAGTTAATAGCACTTTAGATGCCATAGAAAGGATAAATTGGTATAAGCTACGATGGAAAATTGAAGAATACTTTAGAATTTTAAAATCAGGATGTAAAATAGAAAGCTCTCGTTTAACTACAAAGGAAAGGCTACAGAAATTAATTGCTATAAAGAGCATTATTACATTTAAAATTTTATATTTAACAAAAGTGGCTTTATCGCATCCTATGGAGGCTTGCACTAAGGTTCTAAGCAATGAAGAGTGGAAAGCTCTTTACATACGTGAGCATCAAGTGGCCACATTGCCCGAAGAACCTCCAAACATAAAACAAGCTATTATTTGGTTAGGAAAATTAGGTGGGTTTATGAATAGAAAAGGTGATAATTTACCAGGAAGTATGACTCTATGGCGAGGCTATGAAAATCTTAGAGAGAGCATGGTTATGCTTCACATAATAACTTCTCAAAGTTATGGGTAAAAGTAAGCGCATATGTCAGGTGAACAATTTGCTACTTATACAATGGATGAAGACCGCTACAATATACGACAAGAGCTTTCACATGCTCTTCATTATGCTGCAGACTCGTTAATCTAAAATCAAGAAGGCACGATTTGGTCATCAATGTATTACAATTTTGACCTTTCGGTATTTTAACCGTATCAGGAGTTTTTATATTAATATAAAAGCTCCTATTCATTTGCCATAGATAATCTTCTATGCTTAAGTTGATATATTTTCGAAATTTTCCCTGCTTTTCTCACTTTGTTACGGAAATCCCTCGAAAAATTGCAAAATTTCTATAATTATGGTATAATAGTGGGTGGCGCTTTGTAATAAACTTAAGTAAAGAAAATGTCTTTCGAGCATATCATTATATATGGCATAGCATTACTTGTTGTTTTAAAAATATTTTTCTTTTTTAGAAAAATATATAAAAACCGCATCAGAAAGGTCGTATTTCCAAAAAAAGTTCTCAAAGAAGAGTGGGAGGAGAATCAAAAGGATAATGAGCGATATAAAGAAAAAAAGCAAAAAGAGCTCATAAAACGCCAGGAAACACTACGTGAGAGTCAGAAAAATGATGATATACAGGTTTATCACGAAGATCTAGAGATAGTTGATATTGCAAAACCAGTAGGTAAATGGACGCAAATGGTTATGCTTGGTGGAGGTTTGATGAAGCGTTTAGCGCAATTGATAAACAGAGAAGGTGGCCAGAAGGGATATTGGGAGCTATTTGTCAAAGCGCAAGCATCAACTCAGGGTAAATATAAAGGAAAGGGTAGATAATTTATGCTTGAGTGTGAAAATTTATCTTGCACTCGTAATAATAAAATATTATTCAAAGGCCTTAGCTTTAAGGCTGAGCCAAAATCAAAAATCTTAATTACTGGTCCAAATGGTAGTGGTAAAACTAGCTTGATTAGAAGTTTGTGTGGGCTGTTACCACCGACTTTGGGAAATATAAAGCATTGCGGAAAAGACATATACGATGACCCAAAATCCTATTTACCTTCTATGGTTTATGTAGGGCATAAAAATGCTTGCAAGGATAGCTTCACTGTTCTTCAAAATATAGAGTTTTGGGCAGGAATAAGAAATACGAGAGAGTTGGTTATGGCGGCTGTGTGTTGTTTTCAGTTACAGCCTGTACTGAATATAAAATATAGCGAACTCTCTGCAGGCTGGAAAAGAAGAGTTGCGCTTGCTCGTCTCTTAATTTCTAATGCAAATATTTGGCTTATAGATGAGCCATTTTGCAATCTTGACAGTGCAACGTGTGAACTTGTGCTCAACCTTATTTTAATACGCTCTGAGCAAAGTGGTATAGTAATTATTACAGGGCATAGTTCTACAGAGCAATTGTCTGGGTTTAGAGAGATCAACATATATCCAACACGACTCTCTGATTTTTGAAAAATGAAATAAAATTCTTTTTGGGCTATTTGATCATAAATTTTGGTCAAGATAAGCCTAGTTTGAGTGAGCTATACATGCATATATTTTTGTGTATAATTGATAATAGTTTTTTCTAATGTTTATTTTATGAGCAAGATTCTTATTTACTTAATCGGCTTTCCAGGTAGCGGTAAGTTTACTACTGCAAAAGAAATATGTAAAACCATTGATGCAGCGGTAATAAGTAATAATTTGTTTAATAATATTATATTTAATATCGTTGATTTGCGAAATGGTAATGTTCCAGTTGATCTATGGGAAAGCATTTTTTTAGTCAGAGAAAATATGTTAGCGATACTAGAAAAACATCACATAAAGTCAAAACATTATATATTTACAAATGAATTAATAGATGGCGATCCATATGATCAGAGAATATACAATTCAGTGATAAATTTTAGTGAAAGGATGAACTTGGATATTCTCTTTGTAGTACTGCATTGTGATACTCAAGAATTAGTAAAGCGTATTCAATCAGAGGAAAGAAGCAAGGAAAACAAAATTGCTGATCCGGACTCTGCTATGGAAAGAATTAAAGGAAAAAAACTATTTGTACCGGAAGGTGCTCTTGAATTTGATAACTCACACTTAAGCGCAAAAGAAGTTGCAAAGAAGATTGTTGAAAAAATTAAGAACAAACGTAAGCGCAGAAGAAAATTGGTTGGCACTTCTATAACAAATCATGTAGGAAAAGAGCGTATTCATGGCTGAACAAAAAAATGAATATCGCCCTTGTGTTGGCATAATGTTATTCAATAAACAAGGGCATATTTTTATTGGAAAACGTTTTGATAGCGAGTCCTATTGGCAAATGCCACAGGGAGGAGTTGATGAAGGAGAAGAATTGGAACAAGCAGCATTACGTGAGTTGCTAGAGGAGATTGGTACCAATAAAGCAGAAATTATAGCTAAAAACAAAGATTGGATATACTACGATTTGCCTGAAGAAATTATACAGATGTGCTGGAATGGAAAATATTCTGGCCAAAAGCAAAGATGGTTCTTAATGAGGTTTTGTGGAGAGGACCAGGACATTAATGTTAATTATACTGATCATCCGGAGTTCAAAGAGTGGCGTTGGCAACATGTAGATGATTTAGTAGAAGGTGCTATATCATTTAAAAAGCAAGTTTATACAGCGGTAATAGAAGAGTTTTCTTCTATTATAAAAGCTTCTATTATTGAGTGATATTTATAGCAAACTCATGATAGTAGACTCTCATTGCCATTTGATTTATTTTTCCGATGATGAAATACAAGAAGTAATTTCAAAAGCAGAGCAAAGTGGTGTAAAAATTTTACACAATATATGTATTAGTATTGACGATATTCCTAAATTATTGAAGATTTCTTCATCCTATAGTCAGGTATATTCATCTGTTGGCGTACATCCACTTGATACCACTATAGAAAACGGTGAATGCATAAAAGTTGATGAATTAGTTGAGTTTACCAAGAACCAAAAGGTAATTAGTATTGGAGAAACCGGATTAGATTTTTTTAAATCCAACAACAAAGAGAATCAGAAAAAAAGTTTTGCATCACATATAGGAGCATCAAGGGTAGCTGGATTGCCATTAGTAATTCACACGAGAAGTGCTGATAATGAGATGGCTGATATGTTGAAATCAGAAATGAAAACCGGCGCTTTTAGCGGAGTGATGCACTGCTTTGCTTCTTCCAAAGAGCTTGCTTACCAATCTATAGATTTAGGGTTATATATTTCATTTTCTGGAATCATTACATTTAAAAATGCTAACTTACTGAGAGAAATTGCAAAAAATGTCCCTCGAGAGCGTGTTTTAGTTGAAACCGATGCTCCATATCTTTCACCTGAACCTTATAGAGGGAAAAAAAATGAGCCGGCAATGGTAAAATACGTTGTGGATTGCTTAGCAGAGTTATGGAATGAATCACCAGAAAAAGTTGCAGAAATAACTACAAATAATTTTTTTAGGTTGTTTTCGAAACTAGACTATATGATGGAAAAAAGCGGTAACTTAACCTAATTACCATAAATGTAATATACTTTTTGCATAACTGCTGTTTTAGTAAAAAGTCATCATCACTTCTGGTGTCATTCCAGCGCGTGACGCTGGAATGGCTTTGTTGCATAGCTCAAAAATACTACACGCCTTTGTCATTCTAGCGCGTGACGCTGGAATCCATTTCCGTATTTTCAATGCCAACGACGTATTATATGCAACCTTCGCTTGCTAGATCCCAGTGTCACACATACAACTGTACGAACATCCCGTAAGGCGATAGGACGGGTGTTAAGTTTCAACTAAGGGTGTCATCCCAGTGCATCGACACACAAGTGTACGAACGTTTGTTATGGAAAGTGAAAAAGGTAATAATCGTAGACTTTTTCTGGGTTTCCACCACAATATTCAATGACAGGTTTTAGGATTTCAAGCCTGAGTTCATTCATAAAAGCTCTCCTTGCAAACTTATAACTCTTGATTTCGCTGCGTTTTCTGTATTCTGTTAATAAAACCGAAGCAATAAGAATCATGTATAGTGTGACCAAAATTGTGTTTTTGCTATGTCCAAGAAAATGCTTCGTGTTGAGCTCCTGCTTGATAAATTTGAAGAAAACTTCTATTGACCAGCGCCTTTTGTAAAGAGCGCAGACTTCTTCAGCAGACATTTCATAAATATTAGTCAAAAATGTGAGAACTTCGCCATTCTGTCGATTTTGCGCTTTAATTAGCCTGATTTCAAACGACAAAAATCTTGAACCTTTTTGCCCCAGCCTGACTACTACATCTTCCATTAGCTCAAGCGTTCCAGTCTGCATGCCTGCAACTTTTCCGTGGATACGCACAATTTGATAACGAATATTATCGTTGCCACGTGTGATAAAATGTATGCCTTTATCTATAAACTCCTCGAAAGTTGCACGTTTTTGCAGTCCTCGATCAAATATGCAAATCGACTCTTGACCGTGATTTAAAATCATTTCCCGGAACGATGTGCTGTCAGAGGAGCCCTTGGCTTGAGTATACAAGTTCAGCAACTTTGCAAACCTGCCGTCAGTGGCAACGGTGCACTTTACCATATTCTTTGCACCACCACGCCATGGTATTGCAGATTGCAGTAATTTGCTCGATAACTGCAGGGTTGTGGAATCTATAATTAATAGCTTTTCTTGGTCTTTTTGGTTACAAAAACTTTGTAAAACGAACGAAAAAATTCTTTCGAAGTACTTAATTGGTATCGTTTTTAAGCGGCTTGCCACCGATGAATGGCGCGTATTCAGGCAAAACATCCGACGATAATTTTCCTCGATAGTCCGCAAGCTCAGCTCGTTTTTCTCCAATATGCTGTACAGCAGTAAATTAAATATATTTTCTCCCGTAAGTTTGCCCACTTTGTAATCAACGCCAACCGCTTTGCCTATTTCATCTAACACTGCTTTCGGCAATTTTGATATTATTTCTTTGTAATAAAACACACTTCACACCCTAATTTTTTTCCTATCTTATCGCTAAATTAGACGTTCGTACAGTTGTGTGTCACACACTGGGATGACGAAAAAAGGGAAAGTTTTATTAATAATTTCAAATCTTTGCGTAGCGATGCAACAAAGCCCGCTGGAATCTATCTATTTTTTCTGGATCCCAGTATTAAGTGCTGGGATGACAGATGGTTTCGCAAGAAGTCTTATGGCTGCTCTTGAAACTTAGATTCCTCTATAGGATTTTCAATATCTATCTCCTCTACAGATCCTATATTATGTGCCTTGTATTCAGAGTGTATATAGTAAGCTAAACCTAAGACAAGTAATACGATTAACGTTAGTAATAATATGTTCAATATTAATCCAGCAAATTCTCTTGTTTCTTCTGGCAATAATCCCTGTAAAATTGGCACTTCTCCAAGTGGAAGATGCCATAAGCAAAGTATTGATATAGATGATGCTATAGCAAATACAGAGAGATAACCCTTTTTTGAGGAGAATACAGTACTTAATGATGATTTGAACGGGGTGTGAGTAACTGGTGGAGTTTTTTTTCCTATATTATTTGCCCTATATTCAGAGTATACATAATGAATTAAATTCAAGACAAGTGCCACGATTAACGCTATTAATAATATGTTCAATATTAATCCAGCAAGTTCTCTTTTTTCTTTTGGCACTAATCCCTGTAAAATTGAAACCTTTCCAAGTGGAAGATGCCATAAGCATAGTATTGATATAGAGGATGCTATAACAAATACACATGCATAACCCTCTTTTGAGGTGAATACGGTATTTAATGATGATTTGAAGGCAGTATCGGTAGTTGGTGTAGTTTTAGCTTTCTTTGCTTTTGCTGCTGGCACAGTGTATGGAGTTTGATTTTCCTCCATATTGCTTGATGGAGTGTTTTTAGGTTCAGTGGTAGGTTGTGAGTTAATCTTATCAAGTACTAGTTCAGACAATTTTGTTTTTTTATCCCATACCCTATCTTGAAAATATTGTACATCAAATTGTACTTCAAGTATCTTAAGTATATTAAATATTTCTTCAAATGTTTCTATCTTGCTTGGATTTTTCTTTCCACAAAAGATGATGTTAAACACTTTATCAAATATACAAATAAATGTTCCTCGATCTTGATCTGTATAATTTTTCATTACTTCAATGAATATTTCATCTAGTGTTTTATCATTATTATTTTTTATCGCATCTTGAGCTTTTTTTTGTGCGTTGTATGTGGTAAAACTGCCTTTAATGGATTTATATAGCGACTGTATTTTATTTTTAGGTTTATTTGGAACGCTACATAATTTGATTGAGTCATACAGCATATCTTGCTTGCGACCTATTTGCTGCAATAAGTAATCCTTATTAAATTCCAAACCAAAATTTTTCAAAGTGTTTAATACATCTTCTTCTAAAATTTCAGGTTTTTTGGAAATTTCTTTTAAAAATATAGTTTTAAAAACTGACTCAATTATTTCCATTAAAAATTTCGGATATCTCGTATCATAGTATGCTATGACTGTCTCACAAAATATTTCATCAAGCGTTTTTTGTCTTGCATTAGCTTTGCTTTCGTTGAATATCATTTCTGTTTCAGCATAATTCTTTGCTCGCTTAATAATTTCTTGTGCTTGTATGTCGTCATCATTAATTATTCCAATAGATCTTTCTATTCTTTGGATGAACGTAGGTTTGATTGTGATATGTTCTTTTTCTTCCTGATTTTCTACCACTTCTGTTAATGCGGGTTCTGCTGTAATATCTTTTTTTTCTTCCGCTTGTGTTAATGTGGGTTCTGCTGTAATACCTCTGTTTTCTTCCGCTTGTGCTAATATGTGGTCTGCTGTGGTGTGTGTTTTTTTTGGATTATTCTTTATTCTAATTCTTTGTAGAAATTTTTTTACTATTTGCATAAATTTGCGTTTTGTTGAGGTATGTTCGTTTTCTGTGCGATTTTTTTCCATTTGCGTTAATGTATGTGCTGTTGTGATGTCTTTTTTTTCTTCCTGATTTTCTTCCGCTTTAGAACTATTTGTTCCATTTGGCGTGTTTAAATTTTTAGATGTTTGGAGGTCTGAATTCTCTTCTCCTATTACCTCATCTTGCTTTGCCTCTTGTTGTTCTGGGTAGTAAGTTATAGCCAGAAGTTGTTTTTGAGGTTTTGGTATTCTTTGATGATCAAGATATCGGATTATATTAAGAAGACTAGATGGCAAGAACAAGGATTTAACCCAGTGAAAATTGCTACGCATTGCCTCAACAACTACTGGAGCGCGTATTACTTGTTTTCCACTATCTGTTAAATTACAGCCAAATGACCCTATAACTGGTACAATTTGACTTTGCTCCTTATTTTTTGCTTGTTTTAGTTTTTCTTTGAAATCTGCTTCAAATTGCTGTAAACCGCTCAGGTTAATATCTTTAACATTTATTCGTAGTTTTATTGTTACTCCTCGTAAGAGAATTTGATATGGGGCAGTCCTTATAAATTCTTCTATAGTGTTATCCTGATTAACCTTAGTCTTAAGATATTTTTTATGTAATTCTTCACTTGCCTTTGATATCTTAATACATCCTGTAAAGTTTTTGTTCTTATGTAGGCAAGTTTTAAAAAGTTTAAGTACTTTTTGTACTTGAGATATAATAGGTTTACTTTCCTCGTCTGTTAATGACTTAAGCTCAGATTGTGTTATGTCACATACGTCTTGATCTATTGTGCTCAATAACTGAAGCTTAAATGAAAATTCCTTTAAAGAATTCTTTTGTTTAAATCCCCAATTTTTAGTTTCTTCTTCAATTTGTTTACAACCAATATAACTAATTTCAATTATTTTCTTAGATTGACTGTTAGAAGAACCGAACATAGTAAATATAATTAATATATTAAACTTAAGGTAAATATATTAGTGTAATTAGTCAACGGATTAATAGTTAAGAATAGAATAATTTTTAGGTTGTTGATGATATTCAGGATTTTACTATAATTAGGGTTTAAGCTGGCATTTTAAGGATGGATAAAGAACTACTTGGTGAAATACCTTTGCTTGAAGATAAGGCAGTTTCTGAAATTGAAATTGCTTCTTCTTTGCAAGATTTAGAAAAAGTTAGGCTGTCATATTTAGGAAAAAAGGGAGCAGTGAAAGCCTACTTTGATAGTTTAAAAGAGATAGAAAATACGGAAGAAAAACGTAACTTGGGTGAAATTATCAATGCTTTACGTGATAGATTGGATTGCCTGATAAAAAGTAGAGAAAGTATACTAAAGGCAGAGGAAATTAACTCTAAATTGCAAAATGAAGCAGTTGATATCACGTTGCCTGTTAGGCCAGAAAAAATTGGCAAGATTCATCCACTCAGCAAGGTTATAAATGAAGTGAAACTCATTTTTGCACACATGGGTTTTAAGGCAGTTGATGGTCCAGACATTGAAGATGAGTTTCATGTGTTTGATGCACTAAATACTCCGAGTCATCACCCTGCTCGAGAAGAACAAGACACCTTTTATTTAAAAAACAAAATGAATGGCAAAAGAATGGTGCTTCGCACTCATACATCGTCTGTGCAGATTAGAACTATGGAGAAAGCAAAAAGTTTTCCGATTAAAATTGTTGCACCAGGTAGAGTATATAGAAATGATTTTGATGCAACTCACACTCCAATGTTCCATCAGATAGAAGGATTATATGTCAATGAAAATGTCAATATGGGACAGTTAAAATTTACTATTCATCACTTTCTTAATGAGTTTTTTGGAGATAAGGGACTAAAGATACGGTTTCGAAATAGTTTTTTTCCGTTTACTGAGCCTTCTGCAGAGGTGGATATAAGTTATAAGGGTAGCAAATGGATAGAAGTGCTTGGATGCGGAATGGTGCATCCAAATGTTTTTCAGAATGTTGGGATAGACCATACTAAGTACAATGGCTTTGCATTTGGTATTGGCATAGAAAGGTTGGCAATGCTGAAATATCAAATTGATGACCTAAGAAGCTTTTATGACAATAAAATCAATTGGCTTAATCATTACGGGTTTAATTTTTCATCTCTAGGGTGAGTAAAGTTCATACAGTAATTGTACTTGCTGCTGGTCATGGCAAGAGAATGAATTCAAGTGTACCGAAGGTTCTGCACAAAATAGGTAACTTTTCTATGCTTGAACATGTGGTTCAGAGTTCAAAACAGTTAAGACCTGAGAATATAGCGGTTGTAGTTGATCAGCCATTAGTTGAAAAATTGCAGGGCTTTAAAGATATACGGCTAATTACACAAGAGTCAATGCTAGGCACGGGTGATGCGGTTAGAACTGCAATGAGAAATCTCAAAGAACTGCCAGATCTTGGCATTGTAGTTATTCAGTATGCGGATACTCCACTTATCAAAAGCAGCACAATAACCAAGATGGTTAATTGTTTAAAAGATAATGCTCTAGTATGTCTTGGTTTTAAGGATCACAATAAAGAATACGGTAGGCTAATTCTTGAGAATGGCTCCTTAAAAGAGATCGTAGAAGCAAAGGATAGTAGAGATAGTAACGGAGAGTTTTTAGCAAATGCTGGAGTAATGGTTGCATATGCAAAAAATTTGTGCGAATTAGTAGAGAAAATAGAGTGTAATAACTCAACTCATGAATATTATTTGACTGATATAGTCTCCATTGCAGTGAAAAATGATTTGAAGGTTGGTTATGTTGTTACAGATGGAGAAGAGGCAACAGGAGTAAATAATAGAAATGACCTTCTAAAAGCTGAATTTTACTTTCAAGAAAATAAAAGAAAATTTTTCACCGACTCGGGAGTAACATTGATTGCTCCAGAAACTGTTTTTTTTTCTCTTGACACACACATTGCTAGAGATTCAATTATTGATCCATACGTTGTTTTTGGTCCTGGTGTGAAAATAGAGCCTGGTGCAAAAATAATGTCATTTTCACATTTAGAGAATTGTCTGATAAAAAGTGGTGCTACTATTGGTCCATTTGCAAGAATAAGTAAAAGCACAACTATAGGTGAAAATTCAGTAATAGGGAATTTTGTGGAAGTAAAAACAAGCGAAGTTGGTGAAAATACTAAGGTAAAACATTTAAGCTACATAGGAAATACTAAAGTAGGGCAGGGGAGTAATATTGGTGCCGGAACAGTTGTTTGTAACTATGATGGAAAAAATAAGCATGAAACAAACATAGGCAACAACTGCTTTATTGGTGCAAACAGCTCACTCATTGCACCACTTAACGTTCACGATAATTCTAAAGTTGCTGCAGGCAGCGTTATAGTTGAAGATGTGCCAGAGAAAAGCCTTGCAATAGCAAGAGAAAGACAGGTGATTAAGAAAATAAAATAATTTAATATTACCCTCTTCAACTCTAAGTTATAGATGTGTTTGCCAGCTTAATAGATAGTCAATAATTATACTATATTTAGCTAGATAGAATAAGCATAGATGAAGTTAGTATAAGCATGTCAGTAAACTCAGGCGATGTAGTTTTCAAGAAGACATTTAAGATTGAAAAAGGAGTAAGCTTAGAAAGAATATATCCTAATCTGAAGAGCAAACTTTTCAATAATGATATGCGTACTCTAATAGATGATAAATTTTTTCCTAAGTATCAAGTACTGATAACAGATACAGAAAGTAAAAGGGTTGTTGGTGAATTTCCTATGTTCGGTGTTTATTTTCACGTACTTGATGGCTCTCTTGATAAGCTTCTTAAAGTTGTTTACCCTTATCATGATAGGCCATTAATAACTTCTAGCGATTGTAGCAGTGATACCAATTGTAACTTAAAATTAGAAGTAGAGAGCAATACAAATTACTATGATTTTTTGGTTAGTGGTAACAAAGGTCAAAAATTAACGAAGAGTGAGATATTAGGATTACAGAACTTTAATCTTGCGCAGTATCATAAAGCTAAAAATAATGATCATTTTTTTCAAGTAAGACCTGCTAGTAATTCTATATTACAAGATGCTAGAAAGGATAAAGCAATACAATATTCAGCAGAATTACATGATACAGATTCTAAAACGACTTATTCCCTTCCATCAAAATATTGTATGTTTAATGACAACAATCAAATCGTGGTATGTAAGACTGACACGTGCAGGATAGTAAATCATCCCCAATTAAATCATAACTATTATATAACATTAATAAAGAAGCAAAGTGGCTATGAATGGTACTTTTCGAATCAAACTGGAACTAGAAAACAGACTGCACTCAATGAAGTGTCTTTACCGAATTTTTCTTTAGATGAAATAAACATAGACCGCACTTTGCTCAAGGAAATGGAGTTGGAATATCGACTAGATGCATTAGAAAAGGAGTCAAGCTTTGAGGGAGATATTGAAATAACAGATCGTGACGCTAGAATAGTTGCGGAGAAATTACTCGAAAAAGAAGGTAGATTAAAACATGTGATATATAAAGCGCATGTTGGTGGCAGGAATTTGCCTGAGCTGCTTGTACCAGAATTAATGAGAGATGAAACCTTTAAAAGTGAGGTAATGAATACTGTCAGAATGACTTTCACAACACTACCAACAGACGTGGCAAAGGAACATGAGTTGCAAATGAAAGTTGCAGCTGAATTAAGAGCTAATCCTGGAAGTGTAAAGGGTTCCAAAGGCGATAAGGGGGATATAGGTCCTCCTGGCACTCCTGGTTCTGCTGGAGCAACTGCAAATCAAGTTGCTGATTTATTAGTTAATCAAAAAGCAGATCAATTAGGGAAAGCAGTCCTTGGTGTGAAAGTTGGTGGAAGTACTTCAGATAAAGATAAGAGTAAATTATCAGCGAAACTAGCAGAGGATATTGTAGAGAGGTTAGTTGTTGATCAAACAAAATTAGATACTTTAGCACGAGCTGTAATGCAAAAAGAGCTTAGTAACAGAGCAGAAGATCAGCACTTCTCAAAAGGAGTAGCCCATTTTTTTGGAGAGAATGTAAAAAGAAATGATGTTCTAAAAGCGATAGTTAAAGGAGATAGAGGTGAGCAAGGTACGCCAGGTTTGCCAGGTAAAGATGGTGCACCAGGGATCCGAGGCCTTCCTGGTCAAAAAGGAGCTACAGGTTCAAGAGGTTCAGCAGGTTCTAAAGGGCAAGAGGGTTCGCAGGGTAAACAGGGGCCTGAAGGACCACAGGGTATACAAGGCATTCAAGGTCTTCCTGGCCCAGAAGGACCTACAGGCCCACGTGGTGAAAGAGGAGAGGAAGGCGCTCCAGGTGCTCCAGGTCCTCCAGGTCCAAAAGGAGCTGCAGGCTCAAGAGGTACAGCAGGTTTACAAGGTCCAGTAGGAAAAGATGGTAGGCCAGGTCATGAAGGTGAGAAAGGAGACCAAGGTCCGCCAGGAAGAGAAGGTTTTCCTGGTCTTGATGGCAAAGATGGAAAAGACGCAGATCCTGTGGAAGTTGCTGAAAAATTAGTTGCTACCAAAGCAGATAAATTGGGTGCAGCAGTGCTTGATGCAACAGGTAGTAATGGTAACCTTGCAACTCAGGTTGCTAATAAAGTGAATCTCAGCCCGCAAGATCTTGTAAATAGAATTGATGTAATAAAATTAACTGAAGGAGTAGTGAATAAATTAACTGAAGTGGAAGCAAAACAGATTACAAACACTACTGTGAATGCAATAACAAGTAATGCTACAAAGAAAAACAACCCTGATCCCGACGCTTTTAAGAAATATGAAAAATTTGCAGAAAAACTTGCTGAGTTGCTTTTGCAGAGGAGTGCTATGGATCAATCCAGTGCTGACACTCTTGTAAGAAATAAAGTCAGTGATTGGGCACTGGCTAAATATCTTCTTATACACGGTGGATTAAGTACAAAAGACAAAGCTTTTTTGTTGGCAGAGGAAAAAGTAAGTAGGGAAAAATTATCTGAGTATTTGCTTGAGTATGCTGGCTTACAAAATAACCAAAATGAAGCTAGTGCAGCTATTGATCACCTCCTTAGCCACTTTTTCAACACTAGAGCAGGTGCTGTTACGGCAGCGTTAAGGAGTAATCCTGGAAGGGCAAGAGGTCCAAAAGGTGAGCAAGGGGAGCAAGGGGAGAGAGGAGATGATGGCCATGAAGGTCCTGAAGGCCCACGTGGTGAAAGAGGGGAGGAAGGCACTCAAGGAATTCCAGGACTGCAAGGCCCAATAGGGAAAGATGGTGCGCAGGGTAAACATGGGCCTGAAGGGCCACAGGGAATACAAGGTATTCAAGGTCTTAGAGGTGATCAAGGCCCAATTGGACAAGATGCAGATCTTTCAGAAATTGCACATAGATTAGCTCACAGGTTAAAACGACCATTGAAAGGAGAGCATGGTCCTGAAGGAATACGTGGTGAGAGGGGAGATGATGTTCTTTCAGAGCAATCTCTAGACTCTAGATTGAGCAGGAGCCCAGAATTTCAGCAAAAACTTCAATTAAGAGTCACGCAGGGGGAATCTTATGATCAAGATAAAAATCAGGCAAATATTGAGCTGGAAATGGAAGGAAAAAGCGTTGTTATCGCAACTTTTTTAGAAATTGGATATTTTTTCAAAAATGATGACCTATATATACGTAATCATATAAAAGGCGAAAATATATTAATTCCAAAAAATTTTCACTTTCTCAAAGTTGTTGAAGATGGCCTTGATAACTACAACTTAGCTTTCTGTAATAATCTTGGAAATTTATTTTTTGACCACAAAAAGTACGATCCGGAGTATGCAGACTTACCAGAAGAGCACAAATTAATTGACCTAAAATATATAAAAAATGCAGCAAATATTGATTTGAGCAAGTATTATTATCACACCAATACACCATTATTTGCAGTAACGCAAGGCGAACTCGAAGGGCATTCTCTTGAGGATTACAGAGCTGACGTGTATGAAATTGCAAAAGATAAAAAAATAGGCACTTTAATCGACGAATTTGGGTTTTTTGAGAATGGTAAATTTCACCATATGGATCATCATCATGGATCTGATCAACATTCTGAAGAGCTGGATGTTAGAATTCAGGACCACGAAGGTAATTTTCAAATTGAAGGCAATACCGTCCATCCAATCACATTGTATGATGGCCACCTCGACTTGGTAGACTATTTGGGTTATTTAGTTAACTTATAAATTTTGCAGTTAACTACTTATCACGGAGCTGGTCTATTGATATAATGCTGCTATTTAAGGATTTTTGAGTACATTTTTCATTTTTGTGCTCTTTATCAGAATCTATACTGATTTTATCAAATATGAGGACATCTCCTGAAATTTTGTCACGAAATTCGTTGATAGCAAAAAACGGTATGGTAATTTGCTCTTGTTTTCCATTAAAGCTTAAACTGACGCTAAACTTATCTTCAAAAGCTTTTAAGCCGTAAAATTGATTCTGCAATATAATGAGCATTTGCATGGGGTATGAATTTTTTAAATAGTCTGGTATGATTACACCATTAAAATATGTAAAAAATAATATTTCCAAGTGAGGAGTGAAATCAACACCTGAAACAGAGTCCAAAGCTTTTTTTATAACTTGAAATTTAATAGAGTTAAGGGACTTTTTGTAATCTATTGTTCCGCTAGTAGCCATAATGTTCACCGTGCATAATTTGTGGGAAACTTCTGTTACCCGGCGTTTCCCAAACCGTGCTTATAGTAATAAAGTTACTGTGCTAAATTAAGCAGCAGCGCTCTCTACACGTTCAGCAGCAAAGTTATCGTTTGCATCTAAATTGTGAACTCTTACGGTGGTGTCTAACCGAGCAAAAGTACCATCTTTACTATGCATGTCGAGCCTTAATCGCCCCCATAAATTAAAAATATGGTGGAGGCGCCGAGTACTGCCCTCGGGTCCAATACACCTATTACAAGGTAAGTTTATTGCTATAGTGCGCAAAACGCACGCATTTATTATATAGCAATATTGAGCAAATGTCAATATAAAATCCAAACTATGGGTGAGATGTGCAGTTCCAAAGGGTATGCATCTTAAGTGGATGGAGAAAGAAAAATTATTTTTGCTACACCGTAAGTACGTTCCAAAATTACGTTAAAGTTCTTATTATATTCAAAAGCTTCATTTTTTTTTATCTCTAGAACTATTAATGCGTCATTGTTTAACCAATCTGAGTTTATTAGCCCATCTAAAGTTGATGCAATTAAATTACTATTATAAGGTGGGTCTATAAAAACTATATCACACTTTGAAATAGGCTGTGGTAATTTATCAGCGCTACAACAAATTAGCGTGACGTTGCCCGTAACTCCAAAATCTTCTGCTGTTTTTTTAGGAAATTGCAAGTTGTAATAATCTGAATCTACCATGAATGCATGTTTGGCACCGCGAGAAAGTGCTTCAAATGCCAAGGAGCCACCACCACAGAATAAATCAAGCACATTTAAGTTATAAATAGGCTTTCTTGAGGAAAGTATACTAAATATTGCTTCACGTACGATACTCATAGTTGGTCGTGCGGATAAATGCTTACCTGTAGCTATCTTCCTTCCGCGGTATTTTCCTGCAATGATACGCAGCATATTAAGTTCCAAATCACTAATAGACTCCTTTCGAAACTCTACTTCTGTGGGCAATTGCGTTGTTGCTTCTGTGCTCAAATCCTCATGTATGTTCAATACACTCTGGTTTTCCGCTCCGTGTGCTCCTAGCACTTGCCCCTCAAAAGCGAATTTTGAAAGAAGTCTAATTATTTAACGCTATATAATTAATGTCAATAGTAGCTGAGTGGAGAGATATCAGAGTCACTTATTTTTTTTCGATTTCTCTACTATATCGATAGCTTGACCAATCTCATCTTGCAAATCATCGTGATCATTTCTTTCGTCGTAGTTTTGCCCTTCAATTCTACTTTCTAACTCCAGCTTAATTATAGTATTGATTTTATCTATTTGCTCAAGAAAGCCCTCATGTTCTCCATTGCCATATTCTTCACCAGATGCATTTTTCCTGATAAATATGTCCCTAAAGCCTGCTAAGTCTGAATCTTGATCAGTATTTAGCACAATGTTTCTTTCTATAAAGCTAAGGTCTGAAAGTAATAAACTAACCTCTAACAAATCTTCACTTTTTATGCTTTCAAGAGCTTCAAGATTGTCTAAAATGTTAAACATCTTAGATTCTTCTTGTGCGATCTCATGATCTTCTTTATCAAACATAGGCCATAACCCATTGTCATCGATAAATTTCTCGCTAAGAGCTTTATTTAATTTAGCAAAATAGGAATCGTTATCTGGTGATACGCTATCAAGCAATATATCCACCCTTGCCCTGCGTGCATTCGACACATCATCGTAGTCATTCAGCTTTATATTACCATCATCGTCTTGCTGGAGTTTATAATAATCAAAGCCTTTAAAATTTTTATTAGCCTTCATCACTAATTATCCCCTTCTGTATCTGGTTCTTCAGTTGGCAATCCCCTTCTTCTAACTGATTCATCTGATGAAGTTGGTGGACTTGGCGCCTTCCTTTTTGGCGGTGTTCTTGTTGTTCCAGAACCTGGTGTACCTCTTCTGATTGAGTCGTGCGATGGTGACTCCGAAGGTGCTCCAGTTGCTCTCAGCGATTCGCTGGATGATGGATGTGCAGTTGATGATTCATTCGATTGGTTATTATCACTTTCTTTTTTATGTTTTTCTGGCTTTCTTGTTCTGCCGATAGTGTGATCATGAAGCTTTTCTAAGAATGCTTCCCTGTGCGATTTCGCTCTATGGAGTAGATTATATTGATAACCATCTTTTTCTCCTGTAGCAGGATTAATTCCGTTCATAGAATCAAGGCCGTGTTTCCAAGTAAACTTCATAGCATCTTCTATTGTATAGCCTAAGTGTGACCCTACATAGCCTTTGTAGTAGTCTAAATACTTATCGATTTTCCTATGCGTAATATCTTCTTTATCAACTCCAAATGCTCTGTAAATCTTCTCTTCAAGCCTATCAACATCATTTTCAGGTGATGTGGCAAATTTAGTTGCTTCAATGGTAGCGTTTACAAGTTTACGTGGAACATTAATAGCATGTTCAAATACTCCACCAACTATTGGTATTCTACCTAAAAGATGAGCTGTGCCTCCAGCTAGTTTATTAGGAAGTCCAGTAGCAAATTTACCTAGAGACTCTAAGCCTCCACCAACAAGACCTTGCAACGAATGTTTAGGTATGGAAATAAGCTGCATTAAGCTCACATTTTCCCCCTTTATGTTAAACGATATCTGAGATAATATACCACCTCCCTGATACATACTGGATGTACTGTAAGCACTGTATCCACCACCAGCAAGACCTGAGCCCATTTCTTGCACTAATTTGCGCAAGGAGAACATTAAAAATGAAAGCAAAAATAGTATAACAATTTCCCACACGTTAAGTAAGTCACCTATATCTATATCTTTCACTATTTGATAGTCTCTATTATCCTGATATTTTTTGTTTAATTCATAAAAATCTTCCAATTTACAGCTTCCATCACTTTCAATAACCTTTTCCGTCAAAGACTTGATTTCATTTTTTAAACTTGGTTGTAGAATCACCTTTTTTATGGTGTCTCTATAATTAGTACACTGGCTTGCATTTCCTAGCTGTCTGCAATAAGCTTCTGTTACTTCATCTATCTTTTTGCTTATATTATCAATCAATAATAAGATATCAAATTTTTCCACTGCATGTGATAAACTGTTTGTTAAACGCACAAGATCTTTGACTTCTTTATCACACTCTCCATTAACTACTATATCACTTTCTGCAATATAATGATCTGCTGGATTATTCTGAGTACCAGGAACTGGATTAAAGAAAGGGTAATCTATATAACGAAAACCTTTTTCAATATAGTCAGGTGGAAGAGGGATATATGCAGCACCGCCAGTAAACTTTACTGTACCTCCTCTCCTGCTTATGCTTTCTATACCGTCCATACTTTCATCTATATTAATTGAGGAGGCTTCACCGATAGTATAAGGTACAAAAACTTGCCCTGGAGTCCAACCGAAGTACTGCTTATCAATAATACAAAAACCTCCCATCCATGATGGAATGCAAAGTCTTACTTCGAACCATTTATTGTAACATACAGTAAAACCTAACTGCCTATAGAAGGTGTCCATTACCATCGCACCAAGCAGTGACAACAGAGTGAATATCATAACTGATTTTAAACAAAAACTGATACAGAACTTTATCCAACCTTCAAATAGGTCTTTTAGTTTTGAAAATAGAATAGAGACTAGGAACAGTGGCATTATAGCTATAAGAAAAGCTATACCCATAAAACCAGTGAGAAATATTATGAAAGCATACAAGCATAACAAGAAATATAGAACAATCCCTATGAAAATTAACGGTATCAGAAGAGCGCTTAACCACATTTGATAATGTAAAAACGCTGCAAATTTTTTCCAAACAGAATCAGAAAAAAACTTCCAAAACATGTTTTCCATGAAACCGAACAAATGCTTAGTATTTGCATTAGGAGAAAAATTAGTAATTACCTTTATCAACTGCTCAAGGCCTTCAACAAACAAAATAAGAAAATGATTATAGAAAAATTCGAAACTTCCAGGAGATAAAAGCATTACTACGAGTGCAATCTTCATCATTCTAACAAGCATATCTTGCTTAGTGTCTTGTACCATGCCAAAAAGATAAAGAAGTGATGAAATCACTACAAACAAGACAAGCAAGGAAAGTACGAAATTATGAAAACTTGAGCCCTCTTTAACTATGTTTTCGAACATAGCCTGCGCAGCCGCAGGATCATCACTATTAAAATATCCTTGGCAATTTTTATTGATCAATAATACACATTTTAGAAATTTATAAATATCGTCAAAAAATCCAAAGTTACTTTGTTGCTGAACTCCACCCAAAAACTCGAACGAATAGCCACCTGCATTATCTAAATAATACCCATCTAATATTTTTACATATATTTTCCATCCCTCTTGTAACTTCAGTGAATTACAATCTAAATCCTTTAATTGATTGCTATTTCTGTCCAGAGTAAAAACTCCACTGTCGCCTTCTGCTGTAGAATTATAACCTAAATGTATAGTAGGGGATGAAGGATTACGCATAGATTTCAGATTTTGATTTGGGTTTGGCTCGCCCTCTCTTCTAAATAAAAGATAAGCACCATGGCCATTGGTAAACCAACATGGAATGCCGCGATTTGTATTTCCGCTTTCCTCAATAAATTTACAATTTACGCCAGAACAATTTGAAACATCTTGTTTTTTTATTTTATAGTCATTACAAACTAAGTGAAAATCAGGTAATTTGTTATCACCTTGCCTTCCTTCGAATTTAGTTGCATATTTTAATTTTTCCAAATCTTGCAAGCTATAATTACCTTTAGATTCTTTCTTATTACCATCACTCCAAGATGTCCATGCACCATTAGCTCTTACTACTAAACTATCTCCATTGGTTTCTAGTCCTGTATCTTCCCACCTAACTACTTGATTATGATGAAAACCATAATTAATTTCACCAGTATTGGGATCAATAATTTCTTTATCTTCAGGAATAAAGTTATCATGATCACTTGGAAAATGAGCACTGACTGAGATAGGGTTAGGACCAAAATAATCAGCTGATATACATCTTGGAAAAGGCATATCATTCTTGCTGCAGCCTGTTATCAAAACATAAGCTGCAAAAAGCAACAACTTAAACCAATATCTACTAAAATGTAGTTTCATATCCAAACTTCTTCTAAATACAGAAATAAATTTCTAAAATTTTACTTAAAATATCTTTTTAATTCGTTACCACGTAAAATCATTTACTTTCTTCCCCCTCTGAGCCTTTTCTTGTAACTTTTTCAGTAGAACTTTCTTGACCACTTGATTTACCTGGCGTTCCATCATTAGATGGCGGCTTAGTCTTACCTTCTTTAGTTTTATCACCAGCACTTTCTGGGCCACCTGATTGACCTGGTGTTTGATCATTAGATGGTGGTTTACCTTTAAAATCGACACCTGCCTTATCTTTAGGCGGTCCTCCCTTAATACGCTGTATCATATTTTGAGTATTATCATCAAGGCCAACAGTTGAAAGTACAGATTGTGATGCGCTATGAGCAACGCGGCCAATATTACCAGCAACTCCAAAACTAACTCCAAATATTGCTTGAGCCATAGCATCTGACATAGAAACAAAAGCTTCCATTGCACCAGCAATTATTAAATATATAAATGCTTGTACTAGATCTATTGGTAATGCTGCAAAATATCCACTAGATCTTCCACTATTTAATGCAACATCAACACTAGTGCCTGCACTATATCCAAGAGGTAATATCGACTTCATAAGACAAAGATCATATGACATGAAGTTTACGCTAATTAAGCATTGATAACATGCAGAAAAGTTTGTGAGATTATATAGTACGGAATACATTAACTGATTTAAAATAGCTAAAGACGAAAATAAAATGACTGGTTGAAATGAAACTTGAGCCAACGTTTTTATCCAGTTATCAAACAAGGACTTAGTCTGTTGAAATAGCATAAACACAATAAATAAAGGCGTTAATGATAATAAAAAGGCCCCTAAAACTGTAGCTATCACATATTTCACTATAGCGCTAATCATGCATTTTAAAAACATAAAAGTAGCCTTAAGTATTAACAAAAATGCAATAAAACCAAAAGGGCCAGAAAGCATCAACGATAGGAACTTTAACCAAGTTTCGCTTGTGAATAATACCCCTGCTGTTAAGTCTAGGAATGCAAATTTTTTGCCCCCTTCCCCTATATAACCAGAAAAGCTATCAACTAAATAAACGCTTCCACCTACAAAAAGCTTGGATAAATTTGTACCAAAAAGTTCCCAGCTTTGCTCGCTAAATGCAAAAGCTATAAATGCTATCTTAGTTATCCTTACAATGAAATCAAATTTACTCAGTTGTACTGTTCCAAGCATATAGCCTACAACGGTAAATATAACATATAAAGTAAGTAAAGCTCTTACTCCTTGGAGCAAACCTTTTCTATACCCTTCATACGAATCTTTAATGGTTTCATTACCTCCTTCCATTATAAACTTGAATATATCGTTTACAGTTGATGAAATAAAATTATTGATTTTCTTTTTTACAAATAAATTTACAGTATATTTGTTATCTTCATAATATTTGTCCTTTTCATATGTGATATCCTCTACTTTTACATTACTTACATCAATTCCAAAGTATATCTTTTTGGTCTCTCCTTCAAGGAAGGAACCGCCATCTATTTTGTAATAGTAAACATTATCTTCTTTTCTTTTATGTAGTCCTAGCACACTGTTAAAATCATTGGTTCCTATACCAGGTAAATCCATCGGAGGGTTATCACCTAGGTAGAAATACAATTTGTTACCTTCAGTAAATTCACATGATCTAGTTACTTCCACATGATAGCCACCTCTCTTAAATCCAGAAGCACCATGATCTGCTATACCAAGCATTACACTACTACCAGGTTCTATGTTTGTATTAACTGTATAATCATAATTTAATCTCAAAGAAAAATGCTCAAAGTCATTGTCTATCTTAGAACACACTGAATCACCGTTTGCTCCTGTTCCTTGTGGAAGACATTGAGTACCTTCAGCATCATTCCTTATATCAAGACGATCATTTTCAGGAGTATTGTCATAATTCATACTTGGAGCAATCTTTGCAACCAGAGCCTCAGCCCAGGAAGCATTTTGATCTAGTGTAGAATCTTTATCATCCGTAAGCTCTTTTTTAACTTTATTTAAGTGAGAGTACATATCACATGCACCTTGACGATTATCGTACTTTTCATATCTTATCGAAGAAGCACAATTCTTGTTAGAACCCCCATTCCATACACCTTGGTCGTTATAGCATATATTCTGAACATAACAGTTAAGCTCATAAGAGCTATATTTTTTTCCTTCATTCGAATCGCATCTTTTTTCCCACTCATGACCTTGATCCTGACTACACAAATCATTCAATCCTGTTTTCACTCTACGTAAATCTAATAATGCACCATTTATCCACGGCACTTTAGCTTGAATATCATGTACTTTATTATCATAGGGGGTGTATCCATTACCAACAAAGACCTCATATGCTTGATAATGTTCATTTCCCTTGCTATCTTTTCTTTTGTCTAATGGGTTAAGATCAACCACTTCACCTTTTTTATTAATAAACTGACCCCCCTTGCATATATCTTGTATGGTAGCATTACTACCACTAATATTTTTATAATCACCGTCCAAGACAACTTTTCCTTTAAAAAGATCTAGGTTATTACAATCAATTTTTATTTTTCTAGGCACTAAACTAAAGCTTAATTTATCACCAGGATTGACTTTTATTTCAGTATCAATATAACGCCTGCTACTACCAAAACCCTTATCAATACCCTTATCAACACATAGTTCCTTTTCATTAACACCATAATTATCTAGCGCTTTAACACCATAATTATCTGGCACTTTAGTAATATCCTTAGCTTTATCATAATTTGGCACGTCACCATTGGAACAAAAGCTAGCAGGTACAAGTACTTTTTTTGGATTTTTGTCTTTTTTAGAGTGGCAAAAGTTGACTGATCCACCAATACTAAATTTTATTTGCTCATCTTTACCAATCACTTGATTGGAATCAACCCAATGAATCTTAGAACCATTATTAGTTTCTCTTACTGGAACATCAACATTAACGCTAGTATTTCTACTTTGCAACCCAGGTTCAACACAATCCATTGTACAGCTAGTTATTACAAAACATAACATAAGTAGTAATGAGATTTTATTTATCATGGCTTTCCACTTGGTATTTGAGGTCTATTAGCTGCTTGAGGTATTTGAGGTCTTTTACTCACTGCGCTTGGTGACTGAGAAGCACCACCGCCTCCTCCTCTTCTTTGAGCACTTTCTTGATCTAAGCCTAATACTCCCAATAAACTCTGCTTGTAGTGTTGTCCAGCGTCACCTGGTACGTATGTATTAAACAATGAATCAGATATTGCTGAGGAAGCTTTGATCAAAGCTTTCATAGCATGGCCTAAAATCACAAAAGACATCATAGCAGTGATATTAGGTGTATACTTGGAAGCATAAGCATAGAGAAAACAAGGCTTAAAAATCTTTAGGTCAATACTAAATATACATGTAGTACAGACCTCAAAATCAAATACCGAATACACAATATAATCCATAACCTGGCTTATTAATGATATAAAAATCAATATTATTACTGGATGAATTGCAAATCTAGCTAAGGTGCTAATCCAACTGGTAAACATTTTTCTAGTATATTTAAACAGAGCACAAATAATAAAAATAGGCGCTAAAGATAATAACAACGCTATTATTGCTATAGATGTAACAAAAGAGAATAAAGCATTAAAAATAGATAAGACAACTGTGATTAACCCCCAAATCACTAAGCAAAAAGCAACAATTCCTAAAGGACCAGAAAATATAAGAGATACTATTAACAATACTGAGTGTGGCGAGAAAAACCTATTCAACGGTAAATCAAGAAATTCAAAAACATTTGAGGTAGTACCTCTAAAATTCGCTATTTCTATTAACTCTTTTGGGGTGTTAACGAATATAGAAAATGCATTGTTATAAAAAAAGTTCCAGCTATTATCCTGCAATAGCTGAGCAATAATTCCTATTCTTACGCATATAAGCAAAAATTCGTATATAGATGAATGAGATAACCCAAAGAAGTAATAAAGTGTATATAAGACTATAAATAACACTAAGAGCGATATTATTGTAGACCTAATGGTATTTGTTCTATTTGATGCAACAAAGCTTTGGTAAAGAGACTTGACTGGACTAGTATCAGAATGGATTGCATCAGCATCTTTGTAGCTGGAACCAAAAAATGCTTCTTTTACTCTTTCATCGAAAAATTTATATATTGCACTAAAAGTCCTTCTAGGTGGTTCTTTAATCGTTAGGCTAATATTAAACTCGCCCCCATTTTTATAACTGCAACCATGATCCCTTACTCCATAGTATATGGTACCATTTTTGCTCTTTAGCTTTTTTTGTAAATCTTCCATATACTGAGAGTCATTGACTTTATTGATATCTACAGATATATCAGATGAACTTTCACCAGGATTATGTTCAGGTAGCTTATCAGAAACACTTATATACAAGTCATCTTTTAGACTATAACTTTTTGTGACTCTCATATTGTAACCACCCTTGCCACCATAACTACCAAAGATAAGAGTTAAATTCTCACCTACATGGTGATCATTTTCCATTGTATAGTCATAGTTAGTACGTATGCTACCTTTCAGATGTTCAAAATCTTCCTTTGCTATATCTTCGTTTGCCATTGTGATTTGCAAAGATGGAATGTAAGTTTTCATTCCATTTGTTTCTACTTCTTTTCTAAAAAGTTCCATTAGTTTTACTATATCATTATTTTTGTCGTCATCAGATGCGCTGGTCCTGCTATTTATATCAATCACCGCAGTAAGACTGTTAAACAAGTCTTTGTCTCCAAGATAAGACTCACCTTCCACACAATTTGCATTTAAAGTAGTGGTGCATACCTTTTTACACATCATGTTCAAAACATACGTATCTATTTTGCTTTTGTGATCATCTGAAAGTTTACTGCAATCTATGTCTTGTCCTTGTTTTATAGAGTTAATAATATTTTCGATTTCCTTTCTCTTTTCATCTTGATTTGAAAAACCTGAACTAGAGTATTCTTTTCCATCTAGCCATCCTGCATTGCCTATTGCGTATTTGTTAGGACATATGCCACTCTGACATTTTTCTTGATTTAAAATCTTTGCAAAATGTTCTGTTTCTTTCTCACCACACTTTTTATCAATTTCTATATGTCTTATCTGATCATTCTCATTACTCTTACATATTTTATGTTCAAGGATGCTAAAACTTATCGAGTCTCCTTCTTTTAGCGCAAATGGCAATGAAACTGTTTCTCTTGTAGCAATAGTGCCTTCATTTGCAACTGTAAAATCCTTATATTGATCAGGACAAAAATTAAGTTTATTGGGAACTATACTAATTTCTGTTACTTTTACCGTATCTGAAATATGCACAGCAGAGTTAACCCATTTCTGCTGCGTTGACACTATATCCAATTTTTCACGCAAATTTGATAGGCTTTCTGGTTTAATACAGTGTCGCTCTCCGCAGCCGGATAAGCAAAACATTAAAGCTATTAACCAAAATCTAAACATAATATCCCTATTACTTAAGAGGAATTTTCTGAGCCAGAAGATCGAGGTTTACTTCCACCACCTGCTGCTTGATTAATTTTCTGACCAGCCATTTTAGCTATTTGACCAACATCTCCAGCAGCAGCTCTAGCAAGAGATACAGCCTTACCAGCCATTTGTCCAGGAGTAGAACCTGAGCCCAATGATGCTCTATGATTGCCAGAAAGCTCAGCAGCCATTTCAGGTAGAATATTTAAAAAGTGATAAAAGAGAAATAATACTATACACAACTTTAGTAATTCTACAATAAGCGTACCTTGAAAATCACCAAACTCCACTAGTGAAAAATCAATCAAACCACCAAGTATACTGCTCTTTTTAAAGCTGTAATCTTGCAACATACATGCTAGCGTAGTTTTATTTTCTTTGCATGGATGAACCTTCTCCCTACTTGAGTTAAACACATCTTTCAATTTAAACCACTGCTTTTTATTGCCTAATATTGTAAGTTTTTCTTTTTCGAATGTTAAGTTTTTGTAATAGATTTTATCGCATGCTATGAACATAAAAGACAAAAATGCAAAAAGGATCACTGGATATAGACTGTAGGTGATCAATTCTTTTACCCATCCATCAAAGTATCCCTTCGTATGCTGAAATAAAACCATAGGAATAAATACAGGTGATAAAATAACAATTACGCTTAAAGCAACTAGAGATAAAATGAATACATAGCACATCCACAAAATAACCATCATAAACAAGATGGACATGAATATACAAACAAGAGCTATTAAAATCTGTCCACCAGCAAAAATAATACCAATTATTGAACCTGCAATTAGTAAAATAGGAGAGACTCCAAGCAAAATAGCTAATATTGCTATACTTGATGTTCCAACTTTACTTCCAATACCATCTAAAGGAGCTCCTAAATAAAAGAAAATTCTGCAATCAAGTCTATCCCAAGGAGCAAGATAGCTATAGGATATTGTTTTTCCACCACGTATGTATTGGTAATCATTACCACCTTCATAATTACATATGTTTTTACTTTCAGACGATGCTTTCAATACTATTTCGGATAAGCCATTTGAAAGCGTGGTCAAATATCCATAGTACTGCTGCATAGCACCACCAGTTGTAAAGTACATCACCAAAGCAAATTTAATGATCAGCATATACATCTCTTGCGGTCTCTGAACTCCTCCAGACATTGCTTTAATAGAAAATAATGTTAGAGCTAAAACCAGAAGAGCAGTTACAGTATTTTTCAATCTTTTTTGTGCTACAGATATAAAACTACCTTTTAATTTCGGTCTTCCATTCTCAATTATCACATTTCCAGATTCATCCCGCTCCGTTAATACATTACCATCTGAATCAATACCGGCTACTAAATTATCCAGTGATTCCTTAATACATTGCACTATCATAGAGGTAACAGGAATAGGAGCTAATGCTTTAGTTCCAGCCTGGTTATAACAAGCTTCTGAAACATAATTTTGAAAACAAGCTTTATTGTTGTAACGTACGAAAATTTTTCCATCTTTTTCTTTAGATTTTATAATGGTTTTGTGATCTTCATCTTTACCAATAGCAACTTTCTCTTCATCACCTTTACCATCTTTATTTTTGAATATCATTATGGACTTTGGACACATAGGAGCAAGAGGATCAGGTGGTAAATCTGTACAACCCATATCGATTCCTTGTGGCCAAGGAGTCATTGAAATGCCAAGCGTTTCAATTTTAGCTAATTCAACACAGAGCTTATCCATTTTTTTCACTGCTTTAAACGTAGATCCGTGTATTTTTTCACTTTGTCCAGCCTTGAGACTTTTGCATACCAGTTCACCATCGACCTTTGGAGACCAATCTCCATGCTCATATCCAGTGTCTTTCTCTCTCACATTAAAATCTATATCTCTAAAAATATTAGTAAATGTTAAAGGATTTCGATGGCAGACTTCTATATATTCACTATACTGCATGCCGTTTTTTGGCCAGTGATAACTGCCTGTATTTTCCTTATCAGTGAAGTTCAAAGCTTCCTCTTCTATTTTTCTTTTATCAATTACTGAGTTTTTGTTGATTTCTTTATACTTATCTTCTAAGCACTGAAAGTATTCATCTTCTGTTTGGTAATTCCAATCAGTACAAACTTGATACTTTGGTTCCAATAATTTAAAGCTTTGATACTTTCCATCATAGTCACGTGCAACTGGGTGCTTAACGAAGGTGTGCTTACAAACAACAAGTCCACCTATGGCCTTCCAAACTCCAACAACTGCAGCTATTGTTCCAACAATCACAAGAGCAGTAAATGTGCCAACAGAAGAGACAATTATCACAATACCTGTAAATATCACACCAATTGCAATTGTTATTCCAGCAAGAGCAGCAGCTGTTTCAAATGCTTTACATTCAGGATTAGAAGCACGGCTAAAGTTGCCAGTAGAATTAAATCGGCTAATAAATTTAGTTTCTTCAGTGCCACTTACTTCATCTACTTTATTTGTTCCAGCAGCAAATACTGGATATGAAAGTAAAAAATCTATATTTAACAAAAATATTGCGATTAACAATAACGAAAGCTTAGTTTTAAACATTTTTTACCTTCTGATAAAATATAGGCAACCATACTTTTGGGTTATCTCCAACCTCTTTTAATATATCATGTAATAATATAACACTCTCTGCACGTCCAGATAATATATTGACTATATCATCTAAGTCTTTTAAGTCTATCCTAGCTACAACAGCATTAACACCTTGTTTTACCAAAAAGAATCTAGTGCTTGGATCTGTATGCTTGATTAATATATATTCACGTTCAGTTAACATAAAAACATCCCGATAAACACTAGTAGCCTTCAAATTTGGTAAAAAGATCTGAGTTGCTGTTTGCTGTACAAGCGTGTCGCTAATAGCGCTCTTACTTGCATCCTCAACGCTTTGGGTAGCAAAGATTACAAAAGCATTTAATTTTCTCAGCACCTTTAACCAATCCTTTATTTTGGGCGCAAAAACTGGATTATCTATTAACGCCCATGCTTCATCCAGCACTATCATAGATGGAGTGCCATCAAGGGATATACTAATTCTATGAAACAGATAAATCAATACTGGTCCAAGTGCAACAGGATCTTTAAGCAGATTAGCCATTTCAAAACCAAACACTCTTGCTTGTGAAAAATCTAAAAGATCCTCTTTATTGTCAAATATTGCAGCATGAGATCCATTTCCATGCCACATTGATATAGACCCTGCTAGCGTTTCAGGACCTGCAAGACCTAAAAATGGTACGAGATTTCTCAGGAATCTGTCTTCTTTTCTGAGTTTAAAATTCCCTTCAATTGCGTCATTGATTCTTGCAATATCTTCAGAAGTAAACTTATCATTATAGACTGAGATTAAAGACTTTATCCATTCCATTAAAAATGTTCTGTTGTCTGGAGTATCATCAAGTTGTAAAGGATTAAAATTCGTTTTAGTTCTTGGTTCTATTACAGTATAAATACCACCGAGTGCCCTTAAGAAAATCTCCGCACCACGGTCTTTATCAAAAAAGAATATTCTCGGAGAAAATTTCACCGCCTGAGCACATAAAAAATTCATTAAAACAGTTTTACCAGCACCTGTTGGACCAATTATCATAGTATGGCCAACATCCCTTATATGAAAGTTGAAAAAAAATGGAGTGCCAGACGTTGTGTCAAAAACTGTAACAGCATCACCCCAATGGTTATTGAATTTACTACCAGTAGGGTAATTATGCTGTGATGCAAATCCAGCTAAATTAAGGCTACTTATAGTGCCTTTTCTTACTATATAATCGAAATTACCAGGAATTTGCGCCCAAAATGCCGGCTCAAGATTAACTCTCTCACGGATAGGGTAAACACCACAATTAGAAAGCTCAGATTCTACTAACGATAAAGCGTTATCCAGTGATTTAGGGCTCTTTTCTATACATAAAATAGTCAAGTGGTGTTGACCAAAGGCAATCTTACCACTCATTGCATCATCCAGAGCTTGCGAAATTTCTGCTATTTGAGAAATAGCTTTATCTGCAGATTGTATCATTCGATTTTGCTGTATCTGCATTTTTCCAATTGCCATTTGCCTATTTGTAAATTGAAAAGACTGTGTAATAATGAATTCATAAGGGAGCTGTAAGAATGAATCAAGCATTCCTGCAGAAGTATTATTTCCGTACTCTTTAATACTAACTATCCCAGCATATCTGCTTTCATTGTGAGTCACAACCTGTATCATTTTATGGCCAAAGAATAATCTATGTACTGGCAAATACCTTGATATTTCAGTTCTTAGGGGAAAGAGTGTATTTGTAACGAAGCCACAATTTACAATTCTGGATAAAAACTCCATTATTTCACAAAATAAGCCATTTGGGGTTTCTTTTACTTCAAGAATTTTTGGGGAATAATTCCTAAGACTCGTTACTACACGGTTTGTCGTTTCTTCCAAGTCTTCATACGTGGCACGCATATCACTTTCCCATGCATGTTTTGAGGTTGCTTGCCCAAACTTTTTAAGCAGATGGGATAAAAACTCCACCCCTTTTGTATCTGCTCTACGAATGATTGTAATATATAGGTCATTAATAAATGATTGCCTTGTTGCATGCTTTTCTTTCCACTTTAGATTAACATGGTTAGCAAAAAAATTTGGCAAATCTTGATTTGCAAATTCGTCAGAAAAAATATTTTTTCTACGCCGGATAGTGTGGAAATATAAACTAAACGCTGGAGATGAAATGCTTCTCAGCATCTGATTCCTGATATTATTTTGTATTACTAAATCTTCGTCATCTGCAGTTTCAAACGCAAAACCACTTAATTTTATAACCTTCACTAACCAATTTTCCTTTGTCAGCAATGTTGAGCTATTCCAATAGGAAGAATAAGGAATAAATTCGGCAGCGTGAACTTCCTTTTTTATAGTAGATTTATTCTTTGATTGAATAGCTCTAAATCTAAGCATCACATAACTTTAAGTAATATCATAAGAATTGGCTCCGTGATAAAAACGATTCCAGCATTTTGAGCACTTTCCGAATTTTACCATAAATAGCTCAATAAACAATGGTTCTTTTGCAGAAGCAATATAGCCAAGTCCGTGGACTCCTGGTAAAACTAGAAGAATTATTCTTAGATCATTCAAGTTAATAAAAGCTAACATACAGACCAGTACGTTTAGTATTGTAAACGTGAAGCTGACACCAAAAAGCATTGCAGGTCTTGTAAGACCTTTAAATAATTGATCTGTTTGTATACTACCTGTGGACATAACTTTAAACCTTTTTAATAACAGTTCAGCATTAATACTATACCATTATATTAAAAATTCATTGAAACTAGCAGCATTTTAAGTAAAATATATTTATCACTAATTTAATCTGAGTAATGACGAGTTGGCCATTTCAAGAAGCGGAAAAAATATTACAGAAATTTCCTGATAAAAAAGAGATATTATTTGAAACCGGTTATGGCCCTTCTGGCTTGCCACACATAGGAACTTTTGGAGAAGTTTTTCGTACTACAGTTGTCGTAAATGCACTAAAAAAAATAGCTCCTGATGTAAAAGCTAAAATCATTGCAGTGTCAGATGATATGGATGGTTTGCGAAAAATACCAGACAATGTGCCAAATCAAGAGATGTTAAGAGAGCATTTAAATAAGCCACTCACTATGATCCCAGATCCATTTGGGACTCATGAAAGTTATGGTCATCACATGAATGCGTTACTGTGCAAATTCCTTGATTTATTTGAATTTGAATACGAATTTAGAAGCGCAACAGAGTGTTATAAATCTGGTATCTACGATGAAAAACTTTTACTCCTACTAAAAAACTACGATAAAGTCATGGATGTGATGCTTCCATCATTTCGAGAAGAGAGGCAGAAGACCTATAGTCCATTTTTACCACTCTGCCAAAAAACTTCTCAAGTTTTACAAGTACCAATAATTGAAACAAATATAGATAAAGGTACAGTTACATATGAAGATTCAAATGGAGAAAAAGTAGAAGTTCCTGTAACAAAAGGAAGATGTAAACTGCAATGGAAACCGGATTGGGGAATGAGGTGGGCTGCATTTGGAGTGAATTACGAAGCTCATGGAAAAGATTTAACACCATCTGCTATACTTTCAAGCCAAATATGTGAAATACTTGGAGAAAAGCCACCCCTTCTATTTTGCTATGAATTCTTTCTTGATAAAGAAGGTAAGAAGATATCCAAATCAAAAGGAAATGGAATTTCAATTGATGAGTGGCTCACTTATGCACCAACAGAGAGTTTAGCTCTGTATATTTTTCAAAGCCCAAAAAAAGCTAAACGTTTATATTTTGATGTGATACCAAAGTCAACAGATGAGTATTTAGAATTTGTAAAACGCTATCATGAAAATAAAGAAGGAAATATAACATCAAGCACTGGAATGACACCTGACGGGGAGTCTAATCCTGCGTGGCATGTTCATAATGGTAATGTTCCTAACATAGAAACTTCAGGCATAAATTTTTCGCTGCTTTTAAATTTGGCAGCAGCTTGTAATGCTGAAAATAAAGAAATTCTTTGGGGTTTTATATCTACTTATGCACCAAATGTTACGCAAGAGAACAATAAAATGCTCGATAGGCTTTCAGATTTTGCTGTGAAATATTATCACGATTTTGTCAAGCCAACAAAGTCATACAAAACTCCAAATGAAACAGAAAAGCAAGCATTGCTAGATTTAAAGGAAACTTTGTGTTCCATATCCAATAATGCTGCTGCTGAAGAAATTCAATCTCAGGTATTTTCTATTGGAAAAAAATGCGGGTTTACCAACCTACGCGATTGGTTTCAATTGTTGTATGAGACATTGCTTGGTCAACAGACTGGCCCAAGAATGGGGTCTTTTATAAAGCTTTATGGAGTGGACAATACAATCTCACTGATAGAAGGCGTTATTAAAGAATAAAACCAAATTTCTTGTCAAATCCATTATTATTGAATAACCGCTCTACAATGCTATAAAAACTTCTAATCACAAGCAAGTTTTGAAAGTGTCTTATTCTTTCTACTCTGCTGCTGCTTTTTTCTTTTTAAAATATTTTGTTTTAAAGCTTTCACTAATCTTTTTTTTTCTTCTTCTTTTAGTTTATTCTTTTTTGTATCATTCATTGTTATCATAATATATAAACTTGCCGTTGTAGCTCAGGTGGTAGAGTACGTCATTGGTAATGACGAGGTCCCAAGTTCGAATCTTGGTAACGGCACATTATTATACTCATATTAATGTTTACTAGTAAAATTTCATATTACCACTTCTTAAATTTTGTATTATAATAAGTTCAGTTTATGGTGCCACAATGGAAGCAAAGTTGAAAGAGTTACACAAGAATTGGATCACAAGTACAAAAAGTTTTTTATCTTCATTCTTTTATGTATTGATAATTGCACTGTTAGTGCGTAGTTTTTTATTCGAACCATTTCATGTGCCTTCCGGTTCTATGAAGAGTACTATATTAGAAGGTGACTATCTTTTTACAAGTAAGTATCCATATGGATATAGCAAGCATTCTTTCATTTTTTCACCAAATATTTTTAGCGGTAGAATTTTTTACACTCCACCAGAGCAAGGTGATGTAATAGTTTTCAAACCTACAAAAAATT